>DATELS010000422.1:0-3447 GCA_035276365.1 Thermoanaerobaculia bacterium | reverse complement strand
GTCGCGCTGCGGCCGTTGCCCGGGATGTTCGTGCCGCGCACCGTGATCGTGTAAGTGCCGCCGACCGGCGCGCTGAAGCGCACCTGCTCGACGTTGTTCAGGCGATCCGCATTGCCGCCCGTCGTCGAGTCGCCCGTCGTGTTGTAGACGTTGCCGAGGAAGGTGCCGGAGCTGTTGGAGACGGAGAGGTCGAGGTCGTTGACCAGCATCTTCGCCGCGCCGGGCGTGCCTTCGGGATCCGTCCACACCAGCGTCGCGCGGAACTCCTGTCCCGTCGCCACGCTCACGGTGAACGTGCGCGACTCGCCCGTCTTCATGCCGTCCGTGTTCGGCAGATCCCACACGCGCAGCTTGCGCGCGTCGCCGGGGAAGTAGAGGTTGTTGTCGAGGAAGATCTTGCCCCAGCCGAACTTGCCGTTGCCGAACGGCTCGTTCGCCGGGAGAGGCAGCGTGCCGTTGAGCAGGACCGCTTTCACGAGCGTCGCCGACGGATTGAAGCCGTCGCCCGCGCGCTTCGCGCCGGTCGGATAGAAACCGTCGGTGAAGTACTGGCGCAGCAGCGCCGCGCCGCCCGCGACCGTCGGCGCGGACATCGACGTGCCCTGCTTCGTGATCGTCTGGCAGTTGCCGTTGCCGCGGATGGCGTCGCCGCTCGCGGAGAGGATGTCGCGTCCCGGCGCGACGATGTCGGGCTTGATGCGGCCGTCCGCCGTGGGACCGCGGCTCGAGAACACGGCGATGGTCGTGCTCACACCTGAGCTCACGGCGCCGACCGAGATCACGTTCTTCGCATTCGCGGGCGAGCCGATCGACATGTCGACCGGACCTTCGTTGCCCGCGGAGAAGACGATCGCCATCTCGTCATGATCGAAGAGGAACTTGTCGACGAGGCCTTCGTACGCGCCGTACGCGCCCTTCGACGAGCTGCCGTACGAGTTGCTGTGCACGCGCGCGCCGCCGCGCAGCGCCTGGAGGAACATCGCGTACGGGTCGCCGCCGCGGAGGCGGCCGTCGTTGGTGCCGAGGTCCTGGAAGAGGATCTGGGCGTTGGGGGCCATGCCGTCGCCTTGATCGACGCCGGCGCTCGTCGGCGTCGATGCGTGCGCGGGATTGTCGCCCGCGACCGTGCCGCTCGTATGCGTGCCGTGGAACTCGTCGTTGTCGTACGCGTCCGCGTTCTCCTGCACCCAGTAGCCGATGACTTTGTTCTGCGGGAAGAGCGGACCCGGGACGTCGGTCGTTGCGCTCGTCGCGTCGGTGACGGCGTCGACGCCGTTCAGCACGCGGAAGAAGCACATGTCGTCGTCGAGACCGGAGTCGGCGACGGCGACGATCTGGCCGGTGCCGGTGATGTTGTGCGCGAAGATCGTGCGTCCGGCATCGCTGTCGAGATTGCCCTGGATCGCGCCGGAGGAGTGCGTGTTGTGGTACTGCATCACGTCGTTCGGCTCGAGCCACGCGATGCTGTCGATCGCCGCGGCTTTGCGGATGAAGTCGTCCGCGGTGCCGGCCGGGATCTCGAGCTCGATGAGACGCGCGTACGCGTCATCGAACTTCTTCGTGACGACGAGATCGGGCGAGACGCGCTTCAGGAGCTCGAGGATCTTCGTCACGGACGCGTCGGGAAAGGGCACGACGCGGATGGCGAGGATGGACTCGCCGCGTCCCGGCCAGAGTCGCGGATGGACTTTGAAGCCCGGCTCGTAGTCGCCGATCCAGCGGACGTTGGCGTTCGCGGAGATCGCCGCGCGCGAAGACGGCGCGACGCGCACCTGATACGCGTTGTCGGGGAGGTATCCGAAGAACTTCACTCCCAGGTGCTCGAGCTCGGCTTTCGCCTCCGCGGTGCGGAGCTGCAGCACGGCGTACTCGCCGCGCCGCGCGCGCGGCAGACCGACGGACTCGAAGTCGGGACGCTCGACGAGCGGATCGAAGACGGCGGTGGAGAGCGCGATGTGCTTTCCGTCGCGCGCCTTCGCCGTTTCGGTGGCGGTGACGTCATGCGGCGCGACTTTGCGCAGCACCGGACCGTTGGCGGCGGAGAGGGAAAGAGTGAGGGCCAGCGCGAGGAGAGCGTGAACCGTGGTTTTCATGGTGATTGACGTAGGAAGTCCGGAACGGGGGCGGGAGATTCCCACTCTACAATTCGCGGCGTGCGCCGCCTGCAAGCTCTCGATTGGACGCGCGGCGCAGGGCGTCCGCGCGCGGAGCGGCCGCGAGCGGTGGACGTGATCATTCCGGTGTACGGCGCGGCCGCGGAGCTACGCGCGTGCTTGGACAGCATCGCGCGTCACACGGACCTGGAGCGCCATAGCGTGCTGCTCGTGCTCGATGGTCCGGAGGAGGCGATCCCCGACTTCGCGCCCGCGCGCGTGATCCGCAACGACCGCCGCGCCGGCTTCACCGAAAGCGTGAACCGCGGCATGTGCGAGACGACGTCCGACGTCGTGCTGCTGAACAGCGACACGATCGTGACGCCGCGCTGGCTGGAGAATCTGATCGACGCGGCATATGCGTCGGGCGACGTCGCGACGGTGACGCCGCTCTCGAATGACGCCACGCTCTGCTCGGTGCCGCGCGCGTTCGAAGAGAACCTGCTGCCGTCCGGCTTCACGATCGATGCGTTTGCTGAGTTGGTGACGAAGGTCTCGGCGCGCAGCTATCCGCTGCTGCCGACCGGCGTCGGCTTCGCAATGTACATCCGCCGCGCGGCGCTCGACGACCTCGGACTCTTCGACGCCGCGCGCTTCGGACTCGGCTACGGCGAGGAGAACGACTTCTGCATGCGCGCGCTCGCGCGCGGCTGGCTGCACGTCGCGGATGATGCAACGTTCATCGATCACGCGGGCCATCGCAGCTTCGGCGCGTCGCGCGCGGCGCAGCTTCGGCGCGCGCGGCGGACCTTGTCGCGCGTGCATCCGCGCTACATGCGAACGATCGCCGACTTCATGCGACGCGATCCGCTGGCACCGGTGCGCGCGCGCATCGCCGCGGCGCTTGCGCCGCCGAAGCGGGAGGCCTTGCGCGTCGCGCATGTCGTGCACGGCTGGCCGCCGTTTCAGCACGCGGGGACGGAGCTGTACGCGTACTGGCTCGTGAAACGGCAGCGCGAAAAACACGAGGTGGCGGTGTACGCGCGCGGCGCCGATCCGGCGCGCGCGGACGGCGAGACGGTGGAGCTCAGCGACGGCGGCGCGCGGGTGCGCATCGTGACGAATCACTTCACCGCGCGAAATCCGCTGCGCCGGAACGCGTTGCGCGACCGCGCGCTGGAGCGCGACTTCGCCCGCTTTCTGGCGAGCGAACGCCCGGACGTGTTGCACGTGCACCATCTCGCGGGCCACGCGTTCTCGCTGATGCGCGTCGCGCGGCGGATGCGCATCCCGATCGTGATGCAGATTCAAGACTGGTGGTTTCTCTGCGCGCGCGTGAATCTGTGCGACCGCG
>DATELS010000421.1:0-5178 GCA_035276365.1 Thermoanaerobaculia bacterium | reverse complement strand
GACGCGCGTCGATCGCCGACGTCAGCGAGACGATCAATCGGTACGGCAAGCGCTCGCGCGCGACGCGATGAATCGCCGGAACGAGTCCGACCGTCGAGATCGTGATGGCCTTCGCGGCGATGCGTCCGCCGCACGGATGCGCGAGGATGTCCGCCGCGCGCTTGACGTTCTCGTAGTTGTGCAGCGGCTCGCCTTGTCCCTGGAACACCGCACCCGTGACCATTCCCGGCGCTTCAGCGCGCACGGCGACGAACTGCGCGACGATCTCCCACGCCTCGAGATGTCGCGTGAGCCCGAGGCGGCCGGTCGCGCAGAAGTCGCAGGCCATGGCACATCCGGCCTGACTCGACAGGCAGACGGTGAAACATCCTTCTTTCTCGAGCGGGATGCGCACCGCCTCCGCGAGCGCGCCGTCCGCGAAGCGGAAGAGGTACTTCACGAAGCCGTCGGAGCGATCGAGCGCGCGATCGATGATCTCCGGACGCGAGCGATCGACGCGCTCCGCCACCGCCTGCTCGACGCTACGCGGTACGGGGCGCGCGACCGGAAACCCATCGCGACCGTGTGCGATCGCGTGCGCGAGAATCCGCCGCGCCTCCGCCTCGCGCATCGGCACGAGCTGCGCGAGCTCGTGCGGCAGCATGCCGAAGAGATGCGTCACGCGTGCACCGCCGCGAGAAACGCGTCGACGTCTTCCTCGCGCGTGTCGAATGCGGTGACGAGGCGATAGGCGTCGTCGCCGAAGATCGGCCAGTCGTAGTAGAGGAAGCCGTCGACCGGCTTCGCGAGTCGCGTGAAGACGACGTTCGCTTCGACGGGATGGATGAGCGATGCGCCGAGTCCGCGCGCGAGCCGCTGCGCCATCGCGTTCGCATGACGCGCGTTGCGCAGCCACAAGTCGTCCGTGAGATACGCCTCGAGCTGCGCGGAGAGGAAGCGCATCTTCGACACTCGATGCCCGCTGCGATGCCACAGCGGCGCGAGCGTCTCCTCCAGCGTTTTGTCGAACGCGATGATGACTTCGGCGCCGAGCGCGCCGTTCTTGGTGGCGCCGAGGACGAGGACGTCGACGCCGGCGCGCCAGGTGAGATCGGCCGGCGATGCGCCGAGACTGGCGACCGCGTTCGCGAAGCGCGCGCCGTCGAGGTGCACGCGTTCCGCGCGATCGCAAAGCGCGCGCAGCTCGTCCGGCGTGTAGACCGTGCCCGCTTCGGTCGCGTTCGTGAGGCTGAGAACTCTCGTGTCCGGAACATCGTGCAGTTTTCCGTTCGCGCCCGCGAGCGGCAGCAGCTTCGCGCCGCCGGTGAAGAGCTCCGGCGCGCCGAGCTCGTCGCGGATGATGTGCGCGTCCTCGTGACAGACGATCGTGTCGTTCGCGCCGGCCATGGCGCCGAGGGTGAGGGCGTTGCCGGCGGTGCCGGTGAGGACGGGGAAGATCGCCACGTCGTGCTCGAAGAGCTCCGCGATGCGCTTCTGCAGGCGCGCCGTGATCGCGTCGCCGCCGTACGACGTGATCGTGTCCGTGTTCGCGCGCGCGATCGCCTCGAGGATCTCCGGCGACGCGCCATGCGTGTTGTCCGAACGGAAGTCGATCACGCGACGACTCATATCACGTCGCTCCGTAATAATCCCCCCACGCATGCTGCGCACCGCCATCGAAGCCCTCCTGGCGATCCTCCTCTTCGGCTGCATCCCCGTCGTCGTCAAATCCATCTCCGCCAACCCGTACACCATCGGCATCTTCCGCCTCGCCATCGCCACGCTCGTCCTCGCCGCGGCGATGGCCATGCGCGGCCAACTCCGCCGCGTCGCGCCGCGCGATCTCCTTCGCCTCGCGATCATCGGCCTCCTCTTCTTCGGGCACTGGCTGACACTCTTCATCGCCATCAAAGCGTCATCTGCATCGATCGTCGCCATCGGTCAGTCCACCTACGGCGTCGAGCTCCTCCTCCTCGGCGCGCTCTTCACGCGCGAGCGCGTGAATGCGAGCGACATCGTCGCCGTCGTCATCGCCGCGATCGGCGCGGTGCTCGTGCTGCCGAACTTCGACCTGCGCAACGAAGTCGCGTTTGGAATGCTCCTCGCGTCGCTGAGCGCGCTGATGTACGCGACTCTGCCGCTGTTCCATCAACGCTGGTCGCACCTCTCCGACGCCACGCGCTCCCTCGGCCAATTCGGATTCGCGCTGCTCTACTTCCTCTGCTTCCTCGGCAAAGCGGAGTGGCGACTCGGCGCGCGCGACTGGGCCGGCCTGCTCTTCCTCGCCATCGGCGTGACGCTCATCGGCCACAGCCTCTGGGTGCGCGTGACGACGCGACTGCCGCCGCAGGCCACGAGCATCATCTACTACGGCAACATCCCCGTCGCGGTGATCCTCGGCGTGACGTTGCTCCACGAGCCGTTCACGCTGCGCACGGCGATCGGCGCGATGCTCATCGTCGGCGGCAGCGTCTTCGGCTTGGCGCGCGCGTGGCGACGGCACGCGTCAGCCGCCGTATGAGTCGTCCTGCTCGATGCGCGACAGCACCCAGTCGAACGCGCCGCCCGAAAGCCTGCCGCCGCAGAACTCGCACACGCCGGTCGCGCCCGCGGTGACTTGCGCGCCGCAATTCGGACACGCGACTTTGCGCGTGCCGTCCGCGGCCGCGCGCGTGCGGATGAACGTCCAGTACTCGCTCCACCGCCGCACCTCGGTCTTCGATCCCGCGACGACGTTTCCCTTCTCATCGACCGTGTGATCGCGCCCCTGTGCCCACACGCGCACGGTGACGGACTCGTAGAACGCATCGCTGTCGAGCTTCACCGGCTCGACGCGTGTGACCGCGTAGTCGCCGACGATGTTGCGCAGCTTCTGCCGCCGATACGCATCGATCCAGTAGCGATGCATCTGGAAGAGGCTGTCCGTCTCGAGCGGCCGCACGCGCTCCCACTCGCGCGCGGTCCAAGCGGACTGCAGCTCGTTCGCGATCTCGCGCACGCGCTGCTCGAAGCCCGGATTCGCGGACTCGAACTCCGCGCGCTGCGACGCGAAGCGCGGATCGACGATCGTCCCGAGCTCGGTGCCTTGCTCGGGCACGTTCGACGTGAGCAGCGGTCCGCGCTGCTCGCGCGCGAGTTGCTGAATCGCGCGCACGTACCACTGAAACGCGCCGCTCTCGATCTTCACGCCGCAGTACTCGCACGCGCCATCGGTGCGCGTGCGCAGCGCGGCGCCGCATCGCGGACAATGCTCGGCCTTCGACTTCTCCGGCGGCGGCGAGAGCAGGTCGCGCTTGCGCTCGAGCGTCCACTGCTCGCGCACGTACGAGCTCTGCTCGCGCGTCCCCACGACCTCGGTGTAGTTGCTCTCGTACGCGACGGTGACGTTGACGAGCGCGGTGTCGAGTCCGCGCACGCCGGCGATGCGAAACGATCCGATGACGATCCCGCGCACCTCGGTCAATCCCTGCGGGCTGCGCGACACGAGCGCGCGCCGCGCGGCCTCGCTGAGGTACGGCGCGTAGCGCGCGAGATCGTTGCGGCCGCGCGCCTCATGCGCCCGCGCGTACAACGCGTAGCAAAAGTCGCTGAACGTGATCTCGGAGAAGTTCGCGTCGAATTGCCGCAGCGCGGAGAGGCTCGTCGAGCGCGGTGCCTGCGCGGGCGTCGCGGTGACGGTGAAGATCTTCAGCTCGTTCTTGCGGCCGTAGTAGCGCACGACGACGACGATGACCACGATGTCGACCGGCACGCCGATCGCGGGATGGTTGATCGTCAGCCAGAGGAGAAAGCGGAAGACGTAGTACAGCAGCTCCGCGCCGCCGCCGCCGTCACCGTCGCTGCTCGAGCCGCCGCCGGAGTACGACTCGCCGCCGCCGACGCGTGCGTAAACGCCGAATGCGAATAGAAACGCGCACAGCAGCACGAGCGCGAGCGCGATTACTCGGAAACGAACGGTACGTCGCACAGCTCGTCCACGTCTCCTTCGCGCACCGGCAGATGACACTCGAGCAGCGGCGTCAGCGCGTGCACGGTCTCGAGCATCGTCGTTGTCGTCGCGTTGCTCATCGCCTGCGGCCACGCGTCCGCGGGCACCGCTTTCAACACGCCGCGATCGGCGACGAGCTCGAGCCGCCGCTCGAGCATCGACAGAAACACGAGCACGCCCGTTTCGGCGGACGTGTTGGCGACGCCGCGATCGTGAAAGACGGCGGAGGCGGTGGCGTGCACCTGCGCGACGCGCTCGCGCTCGGACGTCATCACGCGCCGCAACGCATCGCTCTTTGACGCCGCGAGGTGGCCGAGGATCCAGGCGACGATGACGTCGAGGACAACCCACATCGGTTGAAACGTCCACGGCGAGAACAACAGCACGATGAGCGCGAGCACCGCGACGAGCGACGCGAACCGCGCGTCCGCATGCGCGTACGAGCCGGAGCGCGAACGGATCTCGATCACGACTTCCGCGCACGAACGCTTCTCGAGCGCGCGCACGGCATCCGTGAGAGCGGCGGCGACCGCGGAATCGATCACGCGTCAGATTGTATGTTCTGCGCCGCGCGCGACGCGAAACGCATGCGCCTCAGCGCGCGAGGTGAACACGTCGGCGACGCGCGTCTCCTCGAACAGAATCGCCGCGCCATCGTCCGCCGCGTGCCCTTCCGCGAGCTCGCCCGCGTCGATGAAGCGGCGGTACGCGCTGCGGCGTCCGCGCGCGTTGTAGTGCGGGCAGAAGCTGCCCGGCAGAATGCCGAGTCCATCGCGAAGCGGACGGAGTCTCGGTCCGAACGAATCGGTCAGTCCGTCCTCGAACCAGCAGATCGCGCCTGCGCTGACGCCGCAAAGGAGCACGCCCTCGGACCAAGCGTCGCGCAGGATCGCGTCAACGCCGTGCAGTCGCCAGATGGCGAGCAGGTTCGCGGTGTTGCCGCCGCCGACGTAGATGACGTCCTGCCGCAGGATGCGTTTGCGCAGATCTTTGTCGTCGCGCGCGAAGAGCGCGAGATGCGACGGCTCGCAGTCATGCCGCGCGAATGCGCGATGGAAGCGCGCGATGTAGTCCGCGGCGTCTCCGCTCGCCGTGCCGATGAACATCACGCGCGGACGCTTGCGCCTCGCGAGCGAAAGGATCCAGCGATCCATCCGCGGATTCCGCGGCTCCATCGCGAACCCGCCGCCGCCCATGGCCACAATGCGCAT
>DATELS010000420.1:0-2136 GCA_035276365.1 Thermoanaerobaculia bacterium | reverse complement strand
GTGAGCGCGTCACCGTCGCGCACGAGTCGCGCGCTCGCGAGGAACGCGCGCGCCTGCTCGTCGAGCTGCGCGTCCACGCGTTCTCCCACGTACGCCTCGGTGCGAATCGGAGGACAGCTCTTCGCCGCGCAGTTGATCGCGAAATGAATGCGCGGATCGTGAAACGCCTCGCGGATCTTCTGATTCTCGACCGCGTCGAGCGAGATCAACGCGTTGCCGACCGGCACGCGATCCTTCTTGAACACGTTGAGACGAATGATCGGATCGGTGGAGATGTCGCGGATCGAGTCGACCGGATAGCTCTCGACGATCGTCGCGACGCTGTTCACGTTGTAGACGTTGATCCAGTGCGCGAGCTGCTGCTTCGGCGTGAGCGACGCGACGTTCACGCGTCCGAGCTGCTGCCGCAGCGTCTGCAGCGCCGCGGCGTCCTTCGCCTTCAGCGCCTTGTAGTCCATGCCGTGCGCGGGGTTGTAGTACGTGCGCAGGATGCGGTTCCACTGCGTCATGTCCGCGGGTTGCGCGTGGAGTGTGGTGGCGGCGGCGAGGAGCAGGGAGAGGGCCAGGGTCTTCATCGGTTCACGCTTCGTAAGTATCGGCCGATGCGCTCGATTCCCGAGGTGATCTGCTCGACCGGTGCGGCGTACGAGATACGGAGGAAGCCCTGCCCATGTGTGCCGAACGCGAGTCCGGGGATGACGAGCACCGCGGCGTCGGTGGCGAGCGTCTTCGCGAACGAGATGGTGTCGCACGACGGCACGGGCGCGAACGCGTAGAACGCGCCGCGCGGCGGATCGATGCGCACTTCGAGCTCGTGCTCGATGGCGTAGAGCGCGGCGTCGCGCTGCTGCGCGAACTGCGCGCGGACGGACTCGAGCCACGTCGCGTTCCAGTCGCGCGCGTCGAGGATCATCTCCGCGAGCGCCTGCGAGAAGACGGACGCACACGTGGCGATGTACTGATGCGCGGTGATGACCGGCTTCATCACCGATTCGCGCGCGTGCATCCAGCCGAGGCGGAGGCCGGTCATGGCGTGGCTCTTCGAGAGGCCATTGAGAACGATCACGTTGTCGCCCAGTCCGAGCATCGACGGCGGCGGCTCGTCGTACCAAAGCTCGCGATAGATCTCGTCGCTCACGACGAGCACGCCGGTCGCCGCGATGCGCTCCAGCGTCTCGCGCGGCACGACGCTGCCGAGGGGATTGGAGGGTGAGTTGACGACGACCAGCTTCGTGCGCGGCGTGATCTTTTTTTCGAGCGCGGCGACGTCGATCTCCCACGTCGGCGGGTCGAGGTCGTACGTGACCGCGCTCGCGCCGCAGATCTTCGCCAGCGTCGCGTACGAGAGGAAGCCGGGATTCGGGACGAGCACTTCGTCGCCCGGATCGACGTACGCGGTGAAGACGGAGAAGAGCGCCTCCTGCGTCCCCGCCGTCACACACACTTCGGTCTTCGGATCGTACGGCGTGTGCTCGCACAACTTTTTGCGCAGCGACAACGCGCCGGCGTTCGCGGAGTAATGCCACGACGTCGTCGCCGCGCGCTTCGCCATGTCGCGAAGCTGCGCGTCGGGCTCGACGTTCGGCTCGCCGATGCCGAGGTTGACGGAGAAGGGGGTGGCGAGCGCGTTGATCTGGCGGATGAGCGAGAGTTCGACGTCGCGCAGCCGCTGCGCGGGGTTCATCGCAGCGCGTCCTCGAGCGCCGTCGACGAATCCGTCTTCTCGTCGCGATACTTCACGATCATCGGCGTGGCGATGTGCAGCGCGTGCTGTTCGGCGAACGCGCCTTTCATCGGACGCGCGCCCGGGATCACGACGGCGCCGAACGGAATCTCCAGCGCGCGATCCGCGGTGCGGCGATAGATCTGGCCGCGCACGACGTCGTACACCGGAGTCGAGCCGGTGAGCACGACGCCGGCGCCAATGACGGCGCGCGAGCGGACGATCGTCCCTTCGTAAATCCCGCAGTTGCCGCCGACGACGACGTCGTCTTCGATCACCACCGGCACGTTGCCGATCGGCTCGAGCACGCCGCCGATCTGCGCGGCTGCGGAGAGATGCACGCGCTTCCCGATCTGCGCGCACGAGCCGACGAGCGCATGCGAGTCGATCATCGTGTCTTCATCGACGAACGC
>DATELS010000419.1:0-3105 GCA_035276365.1 Thermoanaerobaculia bacterium | reverse complement strand
CCTCCAGTGGCGCACGCGTGGCCAGCTCGTCGCGGTGTTCGTGTTCGGCGCCGCGTCGCTGCTGCTCTTCAGCTTCGCTATCGGTCCGAGCGCGGAAGCGCTGCGCACGTTCTCCGGAGGCTTTCTCTGGCTCGCGCTGCTGCTCTCCTCGACGCTCACTTTGAGCGAGTCCTTTCAGGCGGAGATGGAGAATCGCGCGCTCGAAGGACTGCTGCTCCTGCCTTCGAGTCCGCTCGCGCTGTACTACGGCAAAGCGATCGCGAACTGGATCCAGCTCGCCATCCTCGGCATCGCGCTGGTGCCGGTCATGGTCGTCCTCTACGATGCCGGCACGCTCGAACTGCTCAAGCTGCTGGTGATCATCCTCCTCGGGTCCGCCGGCCTTTCTGCTCCCGGAACGCTCTACGCCGCCATCACCGCGCAGGTGAAGGCGAAACAGACTCTCCTCCCTCTGCTGTTGTTCCCGCTGATCGTCCCGGCCCTGCTCGCGTCCGTCAAATCCACGTCGCTCGCGATTCTGGGAGACCCGATGCATCAGTCGACGGCATGGATCGCATTGCTTTGTGCGTTCGATCTGATTTACTGGTCGCTCTGCGGACTCTTCTACGGATACGTGATCGAGGACTGAATGCGCGTCGCCACCTTCTTCATCGCTCTCGGCGTTCTCTGCCTCCTCGCGGGCTCGTACCTCGGACTCTTCGTCGCGCCGGCCGAGGAGTACATGGGGCAGGTGCAGAGGATCATGTATGTGCACGTGCCCACCGCGTGGAACTGGATGCTGGCCGTGCTCTTCACCTTCTTCTCCGCGATCGCGTTTCTCTTTCGCAATGACGTCAAGTGGGACGCGCGCGTCGAGGCGGGACTGGAAGTGTCGACGCTCCTCGCGTTTCTGCTCTGCACGCAGGGCTCGATCTGGGCGAAACCGACGTGGGGCGTGTGGTGGGACTGGGACCCGCGGCTGACGTCGGTCGCCGTCCTCCTCTTCGCGTTCCTCGGCATCATCGCGCTGCGGCAGTTCGTCGAGGACCCGCAGCGTCGCGCGGTGTGGTCCGCGGTCACGACCATCATCGCGTCCGTCGATCTGCCCATCGTCTACTTCTCGGTCAAGTGGTGGAACTCGCTGCATCAGCAGCAGTCGACGCCGAAGACCGTCGCGTCGCAGTTTCATCTGCCGCTGCGCGTCAACGCGTTCGGCGTGCTGTTCCTGATGATCGGGTTTCTCATGATTCGCTCGCGCATCGCGTCACGGAGACTCGCGGAAGAGACCGCGATGCCGGCGATGGTCGAGGCAGGGGAGATCGCATGACCGGAGGCGTCGTCATCGGCGGCTGGGGCTTCGTCTGGGCGGCGTATGGAATCACCGCGGCCGTCTTTCTCGTCTATGGAGTAACGCTGTATACGCGTCTGCGCGGAACCAAACCCGGAAACCAACCATGAACGAGACCGAGCTCGCCCGCCGCCGCACGCGCCGCTTCATGATCGGCGCGTTCGCCGTTGCGGGCATCGCATTCGCCGTCATCGCGGCGAGCGGCATCAACAAGAACCTCGTCTACTACTGGACGCCGAGCGATTTGCACGCGAACGGCCGCAAAGCGTACGGCGCGACGATCCGCCTCGGCGGCATGGTCGCGCCGGGCTCGATCAAGCGCCTCGGCGGCTCGGGCGTCGAGTTCGACGTGCGCGACGCCACCTCGCGCGTGCACGTGCGCACGAGCAGCGTGCCGCCGCAGATGTTCCGCGAGAACATCGGCGTCGTCGTCGAGGGGACGATGGTTGGAGGCGGGTACTTTCAGTCGAACCGCTTGATGGTCTCGCACAGCAACGAGTACAAGCCGCCCGCGAAGGGGCATCCCGTCGACAAGAAAGAGCTCGAGAAGATGATGAAGTCGATGGTGGACGAATCGAAATGATCGCCCCCCTCGGCCGCATCCTCATCCTCATCTCCCTCTTCGCCGCGGCCGCGGGCGCGGTGATCGGCTTCGTTGCCGGACGCACGCGCTCCTCCGACGGACTGCGTTGGGCGCGCCGCTTCACCTATCTCTACGGCGCGATCATCTCCGCGGCGGCGCTGCTCATGGTGTACGCGCTGCTCGTGCATGACTTCAGCGTGGGCTATGTCGCGCAGGTTGGCTCGCGCACGGTGCCGACGTGGGTCACGATCGTCAGCCTCTGGTCTTCGCTCGAAGGCTCGATCCTCTTCTGGGGACTCGTCCTCGGCATCTACATCATGTCCGCGACCGCGTTGACGAGCGGCCGCTACGACGAGTACCAGGCCGACGCGATCGGCGTGTGGCTCAGTTGCGCGGCCTTCTTCAGCTTCCTCCTCGCCGCACCCGCGAATCCGTTCGTCACGATTCCGAATCCCGCCGCGGACGGACCCGGCCCGAATGCGCTTCTCCAGAACCACGTCCTGATGGCCATCCACCCGCCCTTCCTTTATCTCGGCTACGTCGGGATGACGATTCCGTTCGGGCTGGCGTGTGCCGCGCTGATCCGCGGCCGCCTCGGACACGGCATTCTCAAGCCGCTGCGCGCCGCGCTGATGATGCCGTGGATCTTCCTCACCATCGCCATCATGCTCGGCGGCTGGTGGGCGTACGAAGTTCTCGGATGGGGCGGGTACTGGGCGTGGGATCCGGTCGAGAACGCATCGCTCCTGCCGTGGCTCACCGCGACCGCGGCGCTGCATTCATTGATGGTCGTCGAGCGCCGCGGGATTCTGAAGGGCTGGACGATCACGCTCATCCAGGCGAGCTTCCTCCTCACGATCCTCGGCACATTCATGACACGCTCCGGCGTCTTCAACTCCGTGCACTCGTTCACGCAGAGCCCGATCGGTCCGACGATCCTCGCATTTCTCGCGGCGTCGCTCGTCTTCACGATCGCGCTTCTCGCGTTCCGCATCGACAAGCTCGAAGTCGAGGGCAACCTCGAAGGCGCGGCCAGCCGCGAGGCAATGTTCCTCGTCAACAACCTGCTCTTCGTGCTGCTCACGTTCACGGTGCTGATCGGCACCGTGTTCCCGCTGATCGTCGAGGCGGTGAACGGGAAGCAGATGAGCGTCGGGCGTCCGTACTTTGACTCGATGGTCGTCCCAGTCGGCGC
>DATELS010000418.1:0-4961 GCA_035276365.1 Thermoanaerobaculia bacterium | reverse complement strand
AGTTCTACGGAACGTGCGACCATAGCGGCATGACGATCACGGTGTTCTTCATTTGCGGGATCGCGCTGATTCTCGGCGCGATCGTTGGGTGGGTGGCCGGGAGCGCGCGGAAGAGTGCCGAGGCGCAGCGGGCGCTCGCGGAACGCGACTTGGCGCGCGCGGAGCGTGAGCGCAGCGATGCCGCGCGCGGCGAGATGCAGCGGCGCGTCGAAGAGGCGCAGCAGGCGCGCGCGATTGCGGATACGCGCGCCGCAGAAGCGCAGAAATTGCTCGCCAATCACGAGCAATTGCGCAAGGAAATCGAGGGCAGCTTCGCCGCGCTCGCACAGAAGGCGTTCAAGGACGTCGGCGAGTCGCTCGTGCAGACCAACCGCACGCAGGTTGGCGGCGCATTAGACACGAAAAAGGCGGAGATCGAGACGCTGCTCACTCCCGTGCGCCAAATGCTCGAGCATTATCGAACTGAAGTCCTGAAGAGCGAGCATGCGCGCAATGAGAGCTATGGCGGATTGCAGGAGCAGATTCGCACGCTGCTCGCCGCGCAGGAGTCCGCGCAGCGCGAGGCTTCGCGTCTTGCCAATGCATTGCAGTCGCCCACTGTGCGCGGGTCGTGGGGCGAGAATTCATTGAAGCGCTGCGTCGAGCTCGCGGGCATGAGCGAATTCTGCGATTTCGACGTGCAGCAAACGTTCAATACCGAAGAGGGACGGCGCATTCGTCCCGATCTCATTGTGCGACTGCCGAACAAGCGCGTCATTGCCGTCGACTCCAAGGCGCCGCTGGCCGAGTATGCCGAGGCGTCGAATGAGACGGATGAGGGGCGGAAACGCGAGTTGCTCGCTGCGCATGCGAAGACATTGCGGCGGCATATCGACTCCCTGAGCCGGCGCGAGTATCAGGCGAGCGTCGGCGAGACGCTCGACTTCACGGTCATGTATTTGCCGGGCGAGCATTTCCTGTCCGCGGCGCTCGTCACGGACGCGACGCTGTTCGAGTACGCCGTCGATCGCAAGATTTATCTCGCGTCGCCCACAGTGCTGTTGCCGCTTTTGCGCGCCATTGCGGCGGGTTGGAAGGCAGAGCGCACGGAAGAAAACGCGAAAAAAATGCACGATGCGGGCGTCGAGCTCTTCAATCGCTTTGTGAAAGTGATGGAGCACTTGGCGGGTGTCGGCAAGGCATTGCAGGGAACGGTCGAGAAATACAACGCCGCGATCGGCTCCATTGACCGCATGCTCTGGCCGAAGGGCGAGGAATTGCAGCGGATGGCGCAAAGCGGCAAGGAGATGAAGAATCTCGATCAGATCGAGCTCTTACCGCTGGAGTCGACGAAGCTGCGCCTGACGATGCAGAGCGAGGAGCCGGGCGTCGTCGTGAAAATGCGCGAGTCGTAAGTGCAGGAAGTCGTCGATTTCATCCTCGAGCTGGACAAGCTGAAGGGCGTGACGCGCAAGACGCGCCCCATTGGCCTCGAGCGCTACGAGAATTCGGCGGAGCACAGTTGGCAGATCGCGCTGCTCGCGGCATCGCTCGCGCCTTATGCGACCGAGCCGGTGAATATCGATCACGTGGTGTTGATGCTGCTCGTGCACGATATCGGCGAGATCGATACCGGCGACACGATGGTCTTTGTCGAAGGTGGCTGGGAAGACCGCAAAGCGGCGGAGCGCGCGGCGGTGACGCGCATTTTCTCGCTACTTCCGGAGCCGCGGCGCTCGCAGTTTCTTGCACTATGGGATGAATTCGAGCGTTGCGAGACGCCCGAATCGCGATTTGCCAATGCCGCGGATCGTGCGATGCCGGTGTTGCTCAATCTCGCCAATCGTGGACAGAGTTGGCGGGAGAATGGGATTACGTACGAACGCGTCGTCGGGCGTGTCAAGGACCCAATTCGCAATGGCTGCCCTGCATTGTGGGGTTACGTCGAGGCGCGGCTGGAGGAGGAGCGGCGGAAGGGGTGGTTTGGAACCGCGTCGCCGGATCCATTCGTGTGAGCCGGACGAGATCGACAAGATCTGTGCTTCCGAATAATTTTGGGAAAGACCGCGACGCAACTTTTTCGCCGGTCTCATCCTGCCGTGAAAGCTTGAGAAGGGCCACTGCAGTCGGATGCAATCGGGGTCGATTCAACACACCGGTCGCTTCTGATGGTTGTTGTTACCATGTTTCGAAAGGCGCAATGATCCGATGCGGGCAGCAAAACCAGACGAACTGAAAACGCACGCATACCCCGTATTGACGGCTGCAATTTCCGAAGCGGAGCTATCGAAGTGGTTCCCGATCTCGCTGGACCATATTACCGATCCGCAAGAAGCGCCCGAACCAAGCAAAGCGGCTCTTGTGAAGCTTGACGCCGGTGAATATTTCGTCTTGTCGTATGGTGAGCTTTCGAACCAATTGATGCTGCGCATTCCGACGTCCACGGATCCGTCTGTATTCTTAGACGCATTGTTCCGTGAGGTTCCTTTGCCGCGGGGGCGGATCGTTTGGCGGCGACAGGATGCTCGCCTGCCGCGCAATTTCGCGGCGAAAACGGTCACTGCGGACAGAAGAGCTCTTGGGAAGACGCGCAAGAAGCACACCGGGTAACCGGACGGGCGGCGGGACGCCGCCCGATCAGCCGGCGGGGACGCCGGCGCTCCCCTCGGGGAACGATAAGCCGTAGGCGATCGTCAGGTATTTGAGGTCGTTCGCCGATACGCCATCCAGGTCGAGATCGAGCGGGGCGGGGGCGTCGACCACCTGCGGGGCGTGGCGCAGTTTCGGGCCGGCGCGCAGGCTCAGTTTGCGGCGCACGACGTCGATTTCTGTCCCGCCGCCCGTGAGCAGCAGGCGATAGTTGTCCCATGACGCGCGGTTCGAGTTCTTTTCCCACGCGCGGTCGAATGCGCGTTGCGCGGTGCGCGAGATTTGTCCGGCGATTGCGGCGGCGGGGAACTCGCCCACGCGTTGCAGGATCGCGTTCTCCTTCGCGCGGATCGCGAGCGGATCATTCGTCCCCGCGAAGCCGACGAGCGCCGCATCGATCGCATCTGCGCCGGGTGCGAGGCACGACGCGCCGTAAAACGCGAGCGACTTGCCCGGCGTCACGTGAAAGAACGACGCGCTCGTCGCGCCCGCGCCGACGTCCACCGTCCCGTACACGCCCGGCTCCATCTCCTCCGACTTGTACGCCCACAGCAGCGCCGCCTCCGCCTCCGCGCGCACCGTCGCCTCGCCCGCGGGCGCGCGGCGGATCGCGTCGTCCGCCTCGCTCACCATCAGCCAGCCCTCGAGCACGGGCACGCCCGTGCGCAGGTCCGGCGCGTTCTCGCCGCGCACGATCTGCCACGCGCGACGTGCGATGTCCGCGAAGCGTCCGCGCAGGTGCGAGTTGTCGAGCTCACACATCGGGACGCCGAGGGTGAACGAGAACGCGAGCTCCGCACGATGTCGGCGCGCGAGCGCCTCCGCCGCGCGATGTCCCTCCTGCAGCAGATACGCGACCGTCAGCGTCGCCAGATCATCCGCCGTCACTCCCTCGGGCAGCGCCGACTGCAGTCCGTGAAACTCCTGCGGCAGCGCGGAGCGCATCTTGATCGACGGATAGATCTTCACGTCGCGCAGCGATTGTCGCGCCGCGGCTTCATGTCCGAACCAGAGGCGTCCGCCTTCGACGCACACCAGCGACGGGATGCGGAAGTCGCGTGCGCGACCGCGTGTCGCGGAGGAGAAGACGATGTGCGCGCGCTCGCGGCCATCGGGCGCGCGATCGCGCAGGATCAGCTTCGACGAGGAAGTGCCGTAGTCGAGGCCGAGGTGAATGGGGCGGACGGGAGTGGATTCGGCGACGGGCGTCTCCACGCGCGGCGCGGGCGCGCTGCGCTTCGTCGTGCGCGCGACCGTCTCGCTCAGTTTGTCGAGCTCCTGGAGGAGGTCCGTGACCCGTTTCATGCGGTGGGAATTCCGCGCATGTTACCAAGACGTGCTATCCTTCGCGCCGCAATGACGCACCTCAGGACGAACGAGCCGCCGCAGAGCCACATCGCCGGCTCGTGTCTTTGGCTTCGCTGAGCGTCCCTCCTCGCGTCGTCTCCCTCTGATCGTGTTTCGCTGGCGATGGTGTCGCTGAAGCCCGCCTCCGTCCGCAGCATCGAGCGAGGAACACGACTTTGATCACCGTCATCGACAACTACGACTCCTTCACGTACAACCTCGTGCAGCAGATCGAGCGCCTCGCGGGCGAGCGATTGCGCGTGATTCGCAACGACGAGTTCGAGCCCGCGACACTCATCGACGAGCAACCGCGCGCGATCGTGATCTCGCCCGGCCCCGGCACTCCGGCGCGCGCGGGACGCTGCATCGATCTCATTCGCTCCAACCGCACCATCCCCCTCCTCGGCGTCTGTCTCGGCCATCAAGCGATCGCCGAGGCGTTCGGCGCGCGGATCGTGCGCGGCGAGGTGCCGGTGCACGGCAAAGTCAGCGACGTCGAGCATCGCGACGAAGGATTGTTCGCAGGATGTCCGCACCCGATGCGCACCGCGCGCTATCACTCGCTCGTCATCGAGCCCGCGACGCTGCCCGACTTTCTGCGCGTCGACGCGCAGACCACGGACGGCGCGGTCATGGCGATCTCGCATCGCGTGCTGCCGATCTTCGGCATCCAGTTCCATCCCGAGTCGTATGGAACGGTGAGCGGCGATCAGTTGATCGCGAACTTTCTCGAGGTGACGCGATGATCGCCGCGGCCATCAAGCGCGTCGTCGACGGTCAGCATCTCGAGCGTGACGAGATGCACGACGTGTTCGCCGCGGTCATGGACGGGCAGGCGACGGACGTGCAGAAGAGCGCGTTCCTCATCGCGCTGCGGATGAAGGGCGAGACGCCGGAGGAGATCACGGGCGCCGCGACGGCGATGCGCGAGCGCGTGACGCCGCTCGATGTCGATCGTGACCACCTAGTCGACACGTGCGGGACGG
>DATELS010000417.1:0-4313 GCA_035276365.1 Thermoanaerobaculia bacterium | reverse complement strand
GTGGGCGGCCTCTCCGCAGGCGAGCTGCGCACGATGCTCGTCCTCGAGTCCGCGCTCCTCGGCGCCGCGTCCACCGCGGCGGGTCTCGTGATGGGCTGGGCGCTGTCGTGGATCCTCATCTATGTGATCAACAAACAGTGGTTCGGCTGGACGATCGACTTCCACGCGCCGGTCGCGCTCATCGTCGCGTCGCTCGGCGTGACGTTCCTCTCCTCCGCGCTGGCCGGGCTCGCTCCGGCGCGGCTCGCGCGCGGCATCGACATCGCCGCCGCGCTCAAGAGCGAGTAAAGTTGCAGCACACGCCCATGAAACGCTCCGCGCTTCTCGCACTCGCGTCCAGCGTTGTCTCGCTTGCGCTCAGCGCCGAGCCCTCGCTCGTCCTGGCGTTCGGCAAAGTCTTCACCGGCGATCCCGCGAAGCCGTGGGCGCAGGCGATCGCCATCGACGG
This sequence comes from Thermoanaerobaculia bacterium, assembly GCA_035276365.1. Taxonomy (GTDB): domain Bacteria; phylum Acidobacteriota; class Thermoanaerobaculia; order Gp7-AA8; family Gp7-AA8; genus QHVT01. The sequence goes on along the minus strand of DATELS010000417.1, from coordinate 3,865 downwards.
CAACAAGATCGCCGCGGTCGGCACGAACGAAGAGATCATGGCCATGGCCGGCGCGCGCACGCGCGTCATCGATCTCGCGCAGCGCACGGTCATCCCCGGCATCAACGATGCGCACATGCACCCCGGTCCCGAAGGCGAGGCGTTCGGCATCGACGTCGGCATCGATCCGACGTGGGACGACCTGAGCGCGGCCATTCGCGGTGCAGCCGACGAAACGCCCGCCGACACATGGATCGACGCCGTCATCGGTCCGCAGATCCTGCTCGACGAACATGTGAATGCCGCGACGATCGAGAAGCTCGCGCCGAAGCGCAAGGTGCGCCTGACGACGTTCACCGGCCACGGCATGATCTTCAGCGAGACCGCGATGCGCGCGCTCGGACTCGTGCCCGTGCCCGCCGATCCCGAGGGAGGGTGGTTTGGGCGCGATCGCGAGCATCGCGACGACGGGCGCTCGTTCGAGTACGCGGAGTACGCGCTGCGCCGCCGGATCGCCGACGCATCTTCCGACGCCGACTTCCTCGACGATGCCCGCACGCTTTCCGGCGAGGCGCTGCGTTACGGCATCACGTCGCTGCAGGCGATGCCGACCGTGAACGAGAAGCGCTTCGCGGCCGCGCTGCAGCAGTCCGGCACGCCGGTGCGCGTCCGCATCATGCGCATGCTCGGCGACGACAAGGAATGGGGAGCGGTGAAGTACATCCTCGACGGCACGCCGATCGAGCGCAACGCCGCGCTGCGCACCAAGTACGCGGCGGGCGGCGAGGGGCGTCTCACCTTCGACGACAAGACGGTGGCGCGATTCGCGCGCGACGCCGCGGAGTCGCACAAGCAGATCCTCTTTCACACCGCGGGCGATCGCGCGGTCGAGCAGGCGTTGCGCGCCTTCGCGCAGTTCCCCGCGCTGGAGCGTCCGCGACTCGAACATGGCGACGGGCTGCAGCGCGACCTTTTTCCGCTGGCGAAGAAGACCGGCGCGGTGGTCGTGCAGAATCCGGCGCATTTCCCATTCCGCGACACGTATCCCGCCGGCGACTACTTCCTCGTCGCCTCGCTCATCCGCGCCGGCATCCCGCTCGCGCTCGGCTCGGACGGACTGCTCAACCCGTATCTCAACATCCTCCTCGCGACGGACAATGGACCGGAGTCGCTGACGCGCGAAGAGGCCGTCAGCGCGTACACGCGCGGCTCGGCGTACGCGGAAATGAAGGAGCGCGAGAAGGGAACGCTCGCCCCGGGAATGCTGGCGGACGTCGCCGTGCTCTCACAGGACATCTTCACCGTTCCCGCGCCGGCGCTGCCGGACACGGCGAGCGTCATGACGATCATCGACGGGAAAATCGTTTATGAAGCGAACCGCTAGCACGCTGCTCCTCGCCGTATCGTTCCTCGCCGCGCTTTCGGCACACGCCGGAAAGGTGCGCGCCGTGCGCCATCCGCTGCCCGCGCCGCCGAACACGGGTCCGACGTTCAACCGCGACATCGTGCGCATCCTTCAGGCGAACTGCCAGTCGTGCCATCACGCGGGCGACATCGCGCCGTTCCCGCTCGTCACGTACGACGACGCGAAGTCGCACGCGTCGCTGATCAAGTTCATGACGTTGACGAAGAAGATGCCGCCATGGAAGCCGGCCGGCGGCTGCGGCGAGTTCGACGCGGAGCGCCGCCTGTCGACGGAAGAAATCGCGACGATCGGCAAGTGGGTGGACTCGGGCGCGCCGGAAGGCGAGGCGTCGGATCTCCCCGCGCCGCTGGTGTTCGACAGCGAGTGGGCGCTCGGCGAGCCCGATCTCGTGCTCGCGAACGACGAGCCGTTCACGCCTCCGCCGCACGTCGACACGTACCGCTGCTTCACGCTGCCGACGAATCTGATCGCGGACAAGTACGTCTCCGCGATCGACACGCATCCCGGCGATCGCGCGACGGTGCATCACGTCATCAGCTTCATCGACACGACCGGCGAGTCGGTGAAACTCGACGAAGCGGATCCCGGTCCGGGCTACACGTGCTTCGGCGGTCCCGGCTTCGATCTCCCGGGCACGCTCGGCGGATGGGCGCCCGGCATGCGCGGTCTGCAACTGCCGAAGGAAGTGGCATTCGAATTACCCGCGACGTCGCGCGTCGTGCTGCAGGTGCACTATCACCCGCACAACGCGCAGCCCGCGCCGGACCGCACGCAATTCGGCATCTACTTCGCGAAAGAGACGCCGAAGAACATCATGCGCGTGGTGCCGCTCGTGAATCAGACGTTCACGATTCCGCCGAACAATTCGAACTACGAAGTGACGGCGAAGTTCCCGATCGCGACGCCGTTCCCGACGAAGATCTGGTTCATCGCCCCGCACATGCACCTCCTCGGCCGCAAGATGAGCGTGGAGATGACGCCGCCCAACGGCGCGTCGCAATGCCTGATCAACATCGACGACTGGGAGTTCAACTGGCAGGGCGCCTACCTGTACAAGAACCCGATCGACGTCCCCGCCGGCACGCGTCTCTCGCTCCGCGCCATCTACGACAACTCGTCCGAGAACCCGCGCAACCCGAACTCCCCGCCACGCGCGGTGTCGTGGGGCGAGGCGACGACGGACGAGATGTGCATCGCCTTCCTCGGCATGACCGTGGAATAGTGTAGGGACGGCCGCCTCGGCCGTCCGCTGCCGCCGGCCGAGGCGGCCGGCGCTACACAGAACAACCATGTTCTAATCTCCCCACACGGTCCATGTCCGCCTCTTCGCCGACTGCATCGAGCGTCCTCCGCTTCGATCTCGCGATCCAGCGCAATCACATCTTCGTCTACACGCTCGGCTTTCTCGCCGGCATGGCCGGACACGTCCTCGGCGTCTATCCCGCGAACGTCGCCATCGGCGTCGCGACGTGGCTCGCCGGCTGTCTCATCTCCGTCATCCTCATGATCCTGCTGCGCCTCGGCGTGAGCCGGCGCTTCACGAATCCGATCTGGATGGCCGACGACATCATCCTCGTCACCCTCGGCGTCTACGCCACCGGCGGCATCCCCAGCCCGTGGTTCATCTGGTACGTCGCGACGTCGTCCGCCGCAGCATTCGCGAGCAGCAAGCGCGCGACATACTTCGTCTGCGCCGCCACCGCGCTCGCGTACATCCTGATGATCGCGTCGATGGGACAGTCGACGCTCGTCGCGTTCACGCGCATGCTCTACCTCTTCGGCGCGTCGTTCTTCTTCCTCGTCGGCATCTCCAACCTGCAGGAAAAGCGGCTGCGCATCCGCCAGCTCGAGGCGGAGGAGAGCCGCAAGGTGAAAGAACTGACGCGGCTGACCGAGGAGCTCGAGGATGCGAATCGGAGGATTCAGGAGACCGACCGCCTGAAGAGCCAGTTCATCGCGAACATGAGCCACGAGCTCCGCACGCCGATGAACTCGATCATCGGCTTCTCCGAGATCCTCGCCGAGCGCCTCGAAGGCCGCATCGAGCCGAAGCACCTCGGCTTCCTCCACCACATCCACGCCTCCGGGCAGCACCTCCTCGGCATGATCAACGACATCCTCGATCTCTCGAAGATCGAAGCCGGGAAGATGGAAGTGTTCCCCGAGCTCTTCTCCGTCGCGCCGGTCGTCGAGAGCGTGTGCCACGTGATGCGCGGCGCGTCGAAGCCGCCGCGCCAGTTTGCCATCGACATCCCGAGCGGTCTTCCGCAAATCGAAAGCGATCTCGCGAAGTTCAAGCAGATCCTGTTCAACCTCATCTCGAACGCGGTGAAATTCTCGCCGCCCGACAAGCCGATCACGATCCGCGCGTTCGAGTTCAACGGCTCGATCACCGTCTCCGTGCGCGATGAAGGCGTGGGCATCGATCCCGCGCATCACGACGTGATCTTCGAAGAGTTA
>DATELS010000416.1:0-8101 GCA_035276365.1 Thermoanaerobaculia bacterium | reverse complement strand
CGTCATCGGAGTCACGGGCGTCATCCTCGACGAGACGCTGGCGAAGAACGCGATGATCGAGTCGGGCACGGCGACGCTGAAGCGGCGCCTGCCGAGCAGCTACATCTCGCTCTTCGTGGGCCAGCGTTTCCCGCGCGTGCGCGGCGAAGGCGGCGACTACATCACCATGCCCCTCGGCTTCGTTTTCACGAACTGGCGCGCCGGCATCCGCGACACGTGCGAGAGCCCCGAGCAGATGGCGGCGATGAACTTCCGCAGCAACATGATGTGGACCGGCGGCTCGTTCGTGATCCTCGTCGGCGCGGTGCTGCTCGCGCTCGGCGCGGTGGCGCGGCAGATGCGCCTCTCGCAGATGAAGAGCGACTTCGTGTCGAACGTCTCGCACGAGCTGCGCACGCCGCTCTCCTCGATTCGCGTCTTCGGCGAGTACATGCGCCTCGGCCGCGTGACAAAGGACGAGAAGATCCGCGAGTACGGCGAGTACATCGAGGCGGAGAGCCGCCGCCTCACACAGCTCATCAACAACATCCTCGACTTCTCGAAGATCGAGTCGGCCGAGAAGAAGTATCGCTTCTGCGACACGGACATCGTCGAGCTCGTCGAGCACACCGTCGCCGGATTCGAGGTGCCGCTGCGCGATCAGGGCGTGAAGATCACGTTCCGCGCGGATGGTCCGCGCCCGCATCTGCAGCTCGACAAGGATGCGATCGCGCAGGTGCTCGTGAATCTCCTCGACAACGCGGTGAAGTACTCGAACGGGCGCAAGGAGATCGAGGTGTCGATCGAGACGAAGTCCGATGCGGTGCGCATCGCGGTGCGCGATCACGGCATCGGCATCGCGCCCGCGGAGCAGAAGAAGATCTTCGAGAAGTTCTACCGCGTCGGCAGCGGTCTCGTTCACGACGTCAAAGGCAGCGGCCTCGGGCTCTCGATCGTGCAGCACGTGGTCGAGGCGCACCACGGCCGCGTCGAGGTGTCGAGCACGCCGGGCGAGGGGAGCACGTTCACGATCGTCTTGGCGCTCGCGGCGGGCGCGGTGGCAGTAAGACAACAAACGGAGTTCGCATGACGCGCATTCTTGTCGTAGAGGACGATCCCGCGATGTCCGTCGCGCTGCGCGACGGGTTCGAGTTCGAAAAATACGCGGTCGACATGGCGGCGGACGGCGAGGAAGGGTTGCGTCTCGCGTCGCGCGGCGATCACGACCTCATGATCCTCGACGTCATGCTCCCGAAGAAGAGCGGACTCGATGTCTGCAAAGAGCTGCGCAAGAACGGCAGCCACACGCCGATCATCATGCTCACCGCGCGCGGCCAGGAGATCGACAAGATCGTCGGGCTCAAGCTCGGCGCCGACGACTACGTGACGAAGCCGTTCAGCTTCATGGAGTTGCTCGCGCGCGTCGAGGCGATCCTGCGCCGCACGAACCGCGTGCCGGCGGGCGAGGAGTACGAGTTCGGCGACGTGCGGCTCGACTTCCGCACGTACCAGGCGACGAAGACCGGCACGCCGCTCGAGCTCACGCCGCGCGAGTTCCGCATCCTCCGCTACTTCATCGATCACGCGGGCGACGTCGTCAGCCGCGAGGCGCTGCTCAATCACGTGTGGGGCTACGACAGCTCCGCGTTCACGCGCACGGTGGACACGCACATGGCGCGGCTGCGGCAGAAGATCGAAGTCACGCCGGGCGAGCCGCGCCACTTCATCACCGTGCACCGCGTCGGCTACAAGTTCGTGCCCTGACGCATCACGCCGCGCGGATGATCTTCAGATGATGGTGCGTGTGGATCGCGACGAACGCGAGCGACTGCTCCCAGGACAATCCGCCGAACGCGGGATGACGGAGCACCGGCGCGTCGCTGCGCGGCGGCTCGGCGGATGCGCGATCGACGATCGCATCGAGCTGCGTCAGTCGCGCGTCGAGGTCCTCGCGCGTCGCGTGCGCGCCGGTCAGCTTCTCCGGCGCCTTGCCGCGTCCGCGTGGAATCCATCCGCACAGCAGCACGAGGCGTCCCATCAGATTCATCTTGTAGGGCAGCGTCGGCAGCTCGGGCTTGAGCAGGACCTGAATCGTCGACGACGCGACTTTGATCGTGTGATCGAGATGTTCGGACACCGTCCACGCGGACTGCGGCACGGACGCGGTGAGATCGCGTGACGCGACGATCGCGCGCATCTTCGCGGTCTGCTCGCGAATTCGCGCGAGGCTCTGCGCCGGCGACATCTAGCCGAGGCGCTCCAGGACGCCGAGGACGAGAGCGGTGAACTCCTTCTGCACGCGCGCGGTCGTGTCCATCACTTCCTGATGCGTGAGCTTCTGCTTGAGGATGCCCGCGGCCATGTTGGTGATGCACGAGATGCCGAGAACGGGGATCTGCATGTGCGACGCGGCGATGACTTCGGGAACGGTCGACATGCCGACGGCATCGGCGCCGAGTGTGCGAAACGCGCGGATCTCCGCGGGCGTCTCGTACGTCGGACCGGAGAGGGCGAGGTACACGCCTTCCTGCAGCTTGAGTCCCATGCCCGCTGCGACTTCCTTCGCGACGTTGCGCAGCGACTCCGGATACGCCTCGCTCATGTCGGGGAAGCGGACGCCGAGGTCTTCGACGTTCGGACCGCGCAGCGGATTGACGCCCATGAAGTTGATGTGATCGGAGATCAGCATCAGATCGCCGGCCTGATACGACGTGTTCACGCCGCCGGCCGCGTTCGTGACGACGAGCTTCTGGATGCCGAGGCGGCCGAGCATGCGCGCGAGGAACATGACCTCGTCCATCTCGTAGCCTTCGTAGAAGTGCACGCGTCCCTGCATGACCGCGACGGGGATGCCTTTCGCGTGGCCGAGGATGAGGCGTCCCTGGTGACCCATGACGGTCGACGCGCGCGCGCCCGGGATGTCGCCGTAGCCGATCGCGGTCTCGATGTCGATCGCGTCGACGACGTCGCCGAGGCCGGAGCCGAGGATGACGCCGATCTTGGGGGCGATGCTGCTCTTGCCGCGCACGAAGGCCGCGGCGGCGTTGAGGTCGTCGGAGGTTTTCCTGCTCAGCATGGCGCGGGAGTATACGCGGCGACGACTTCGGCGCGAATCTCGTATCAGTGCCGGTCATGGCGCCCCGGCCCCTCGTCCTCGTGCTCCTCTTTCTATGCGCGGTCGCGCGCGCGGAGACGCCGCTACCCGCGCCGCTCGTGATCGGACCCGCGCCGGGGCAGCAGACGAGCGCACGCATCGCGGTGAATGAGGACGGCTACTTCGCGGCGTGGAGCGACGATCGCGAAGGTTGGACGACGGGCTACGCGGCGCGTTTGCGCGCGGACGGGACGCCGATCGATACGCTTGGGATCCGCCTCGACACGATTCCGGTGGCGGTGGGATGCAGCGGCGGGCGATGCGTGGTGATCGGGCGCGATCTCTCACTCGTCGTGTTCGATCGCGATGCGCACATCGTCGCGACGAGCGACCTCGGCGGCGAGTTCACGCGGCGCGCGGAGGTGCTGTTCAACGGGCGCGACTTTCTCGTCGTGTGGAGCACGAGCGCGTTGCAGGTTGCGACGATCGATGTCGATGGCCGCGCGAGCAGTGTGTCTCGCGTTTTGGAGAACGCGCGTTTCGAGGCGGCGGCATTGCGCGGTTCGCGAGCGGTTGTGCTGTACGCGCAGGACGAGTTGCTGAAGGCGGCGACGCTGAACGCGACGGGCGCGTTGCTGCAGAGCGACGTCGTGATCGCGCAGAACGTGTCACTGAACGAAGAGTTCTCGGAACCATCCGCTTCGATTTCGACGTCTGCGGATGGTTTCGTCGCGGTGTGGCGCGGACTGCCGTCGCGCGATCTGTTTGCGCAGCGCTTCGACGCGAACGGCGACTGGGTCGGCGATCCGCTGCGCCTCCGCGAGAACGTGCTCGACGCGAAGATCGCCGGCGACGTCATCTACGCCACCGAAGGATGGCCGGACACGCGACTCATCGCCATCTCGTTTCCGAGCGGCGAGGCGCGCAACGTGATGCCGGCGATGACGATCGAGGATGCAGCGGCGAGTCTCGCCGTCGTGACGGTCGAAGCCGGAGATGTGTATGCCGTGCGCGCGAGCACGCCGCCGACGTTGATCGCCCGCGCGGCGGCTGCGCATGCGAATCCGCAGATCGCGGTCGGCGAGAACACGATGCTCGTCGCGTATGAAGTGCGGCCGGAGGCATCGATCGAGGCCACGTTGATCGATCGCCGCACGGGCACTGCGGCGACGCTGGCGATTGCGCCTTCCGGCGCACAGCCGCGCGTCGCCGTCGTTGGTGGCGCATACCTCGTCACGTGGCTCGATCACGAACGTCTCCTCGGCCGCGTCGTGCGCGACGGCGTTCGCCTGAGCGAGGTCATCGAGATCGCCACGACGATCTTCCACGGGAGCGCGCTCGCGAGTACCGGCCGCGAGTTCATCGCCGCATGGTTCGAGTACGGCTCCTCTTCGCTCGGCACCGCGCGCATCTCCATCGATGGCGAAATCCTCGACACCAGCAACGCCGGCTCCGTGCATACGCCTGTCGGTCAGCCGTCACCGGCACTCGCATGCTCGCGCGACGAATGCCTGCTCGCGTGGCACGACATGATCCTCAGCGACTGCCAGCACTTCATCTGCAAGATCGACGAGCGCGTGAAGGCGGTGCGCATCCTGCCGTCGCTGGCCGTCGTCGACTCCATTCCCATCCTCATCAGCGACAACCTCTCCCTCGGCACCGGCGCTGTTGCGGCAGCCGATGACGGCACGTACGCCGTCGCATGGGAGCACCTCGACTCCGTCCACACGTGGACCATCGCGAGCGGCGTCTCCACTCCTGCAGTGACGCGCGAAGGCCGCCATCCGGCGCTCGTCCGCCAGGGCGACTCGTGGCTGCTGCTGCACGAGCCATTCGACGCGCCCGACATGCAGCTCGGCGTCACGCGCTTCCGCACGAGCGCGAGCGGATCCGACTTCGAGCTCGTCCCGCGCGACGCGCAGGCGCGCCGCCACGCCTCCGCCGCGCTCCTCGGCGATGACGTCGTCGTCGCGTACGAACGCACGACGCGCAACGAAGACGCCGGCGGCGTTCCGCGCGTCCATCTCGAGATCATCGAGCCGCCGAAGCCGCGCACGCGCGCGGTCCGGCCATGAACTTTCGTTGACAGCGGCGCCCGCCTCCGTCATAAAGGCTCCGGTTCCAAACTTCACGTCCGGGAGCAATGAATGGAGCGTTTCACTGCGCTGATCGGCTTCTTTGCCATCCTCCTGATCGCCTACGCCATCTCCACCAACCGGAAGGCGATCAAGTGGCGCCCCGTGATCTGGGGTCTGCTGCTGCAGATCGTCATCGCGATCTTCGTGTTGAAGGGAAAAGAGATCGCGAACCTCTTCGCGGGCATCGCGCCGCCGCTCGAGCGGTGGGGCGCGGCGCTGATCTTCGTCGTCGTGGCCATCCTCGTCACGCAGATCGCGAAGCGGATGCCCGAGGGGGGAGCGCGGCGCGGGATCTGGATCGCGTTCGGCGTCTTCTCGCTCTACTTCTTCCTCGCCTTCAATCTGCTCGCGTATCTCTTCGAGACGATGAAGGGCATCGTCAACAACCTCATCGGCTACACGCAGGTCGGCGCGACCTTCGTCTTCGGCGACCTCGGCGCCTCGAACAGCAAGATCGGCTTCGTCTTCGCGACGCAGGTGCTGCCGACGATCATCTTCATCGCCTCCATCTTCGCGATCCTCTACTACCTCGGCGTGATGCAGCTGGTGGTCAAGTTCTTCGCCAAGCTGATGACGCGCTTCATGGGCGCGTCGGGCGCGGAGTCGACGTCCGTCGCCGCGTCGATCTTCATGGGGCAGACCGAGGCGCCGCTGACGATCCGGCCGTTCCTGCCGGACATGACGCGCTCCGAGCTCATGACCATCATGACCGCGGGCATGGCGCACATCTCGGGCGGCATCATGGCCGCGTACGTGCTCGTGGCGAAGGTCGACGTCATCCACCTTCTCACCGCCGTGATCATGACCGCGCCGGGCGCGATCATGATCGCGAAGATGATCGTGCCGGAGACGGAGCAGACGACGACCGGCGGCGACGTCGAAGTGGTCGTGCCGAAGCAGGATGTGAACGTCATCGACGCGGCCGGCCGCGGTGCGATCGAAGGTCTGCATCTCTCGCTCAACGTCGCCGGCATGCTCATCGCGTTCATTGCGCTGGTCGCGCTGATCAACGGCATGTTCGGGTACGTGCACAACTTCTGGGCGGCGTTCCCCGCTAGCCTCGACATCGTCCTCGGCTGGATCTTCCGTCCGATCGCGTGGGCGATGGGCGTGAGCTGGAAGGACAGCCTCACGGTCGGCAACCTCCTCGGCACGCGCATGGTGCTCAACGAGTTCGTCGCATTCGCGAAGCTCGGCGAGCCGGGAGTAGGCAGCTCGCTCGATCCGCGCAGCTTCGTCATCACGACGTACGCGCTGTGCGGCTTCGCGAATTTCTCATCGATCGCGATTCAGATCGGCGGCATCGGCTCGCTCGCGCCGACGCGCCGCGGCGACCTCGCGCGACTGGGCATGCGCGCGATGATCGCGGGCACGCTCGCGAACTTCATGACGGCGACGATCGCCGGCGTGTTGCTCTAGTGTAGGGACGGCCGCCTCGGCCGTCCGCCGCATGCCGCCGGCCGAGGCGGCCGGCGCTACACACGCAGCGTCTCGATCAACTCGCGCAGATCCGCGGGCAACGGCGCGTCGAACGTCATCGGCGCGCCGGTCGTCGGCTGCGGAAACGCGATGTGCGCGGCGTGCAACGCCTGTCGTGGAAACGCGGACAGCGCGCGCTGCACGCGTTTGTCCGGAATGCCGCGCCACTGCGGGCCGGAGTAGAGCGGGTCGCCGATGATCGGATGTCCGAGGTGCTTCATGTGCACGCGGATCTGATGGGTGCGGCCGGTGTGCAGCACGCAGCGCACGACCGACGCCGCGCGGAGGCGCTCCTGCACTTCGTAATCGGTGACTGCGCGGCGGCCGCTCGCGACGACGGCCATGCGTTTGCGATCGCGCGGATCGCGGCCGATCGGCGCGTCGACTGTGCCGCGCTCCTGCGACGGCGTTCCGTACACCACCGCCACGTACTCCTTGCGCACGCGCTCCGTGCCCCATTCCGCGGTGAGCTTGCGATGCGCGTCGTCGTGCTTCGCGATCACCATCACGCCGCTCGTGTCCTTGTCGAGTCGATGCACGATGCCGGGACGAATCTCGCCGCCGACGCCGCTCAAATCGCGCACGTGAAACAGAAGTGCGTTGACCAACGTCTGATCAGGGTGACCTGCTGCGGGATGCACGACGAGACCGGGAGGTTTGTCGATGACGACGACGTCGTCATCTTCGTACAGGATCGCGAGCGGCAGGTCCTGCGAGGCGATCGTCGACGGCGTCGCGTCGGGCACGTCGATCGCAACGCGCTGCCCCTCCATGACCCGCTGCGAAGGTTTTCCCGCGATGACGCCGTCTACCCGGACGTGTCCGCCGCTGACGAGGTTTGCCAGGAAATTACGCGAGTAAGAAGGGAAGAGCTCGCCGAGGGCGCGATCGAGACGGGTGCCGTGCTGGGTTGCGGAGACCGTCGCCTCGCTCGTCTCGCTCACGGCAGCGAAGTATACGAAGGAGGGCAGTGACGAAACCGAAAGCACGCACGTATATGATCGGAACGCAGGTGTTTCGCCGCAGTTCTTCGTTTAGAATGCGCCAGCAGCATAGATCCGCCGTACGGTAGTTCGACCAAAACACACGGGCTTAAAGGGGAGAATATGTTCATGAGAAAACTTGGTGTTGTCGCGGCCCTGACGCTTTGCGCCTTGAGCGCTTCCGCGAGCAACTTCCGCGGTGCCGATCAGGTGTACGTGCCGGTGGCAGGACACCTCCAGGGTTCGAGCGGTACCTTCATCACCGATCTGTACATCGCCAACCTGTCTTCGGATGAGGTGAAGGTGTCGGTCATCTACCAGCCGTTCGGCGACAACAAGAACCCCGCGCCGGGCCCGGTCGGAACCGAGTTCAAGGACAAGATCACGCTGGCCGCGGGCGAGCGCAAGGAGTTCAAGGACTTCTTCAA
>DATELS010000415.1:0-2100 GCA_035276365.1 Thermoanaerobaculia bacterium | reverse complement strand
GGAGAAAGGGCTGGCGACGACGCTCAAGCCGTTCGACGCGAATCCCGGTCCGGCGGAAGGCGGCTCGACCGACGTCGCGGACGTGAGCTGGAACATGCCGGTCATTCACGTGTCCGTCGCGACGGCGCCGCTCGGAGCGCCATGGCACGCGTGGCCCGTTGCCGCATGCGGCGGCATGTCGATCGGCCACAAGGGAATGCTGTTCGCGTCGAAGACGCTCGCCACGACGATGATCGATCTGTTCCGCGATCCGAAGCTCGTGCAGTCGATGAAGCAGGAATTCGCGAAGAGCACCGAAGGCGTGACGTACAAGCCGTTCATCCCGGAAGGACCACCACCGATTCCATGAAACGTTTCCTCGTCATTCTCTTTCTCGCGTTTCCCGCCTTCGCCGCACAGCCGTATCACCTCGAGCTCTCCGCCTCCCCTGCCGGCGTCTTCCCCTACTTCGGCAAGTTCGGCGACGTCGACCTGCACGTGTACGCGGGCGGTGTACGCGCCGACGCGCTGTGGCTCGCCGCGTTCAGCCGCAACGGCGCGACGAACGTGACGGTGAAGAATCCGCTCGCGCGCATGTACGTGGAGATGCCGCTCTCCGACATCGCGCCGACGCTGACGAAGCTCGCCGGCGCCGCGGGCGCAATCGAGCGCGCCGCCACGCCGGTCGCAACGCCGCCGCAACCGGGAAAGATCTCCGGACTGAACGGCACACGCTATCGCCTCGTCTACGGTCCCACGGCGTGGATCGATGTCTGGACGACGAACGCGATTCCGGAGAATCCGCAGCTCCGCGCGATCGTCGAGCAACTCGTGGCCGGCATCTCGCCGCGCACCGCGCCGTTCGTGAAGAAGATGACCGGAACGCCGGTCGCGGTGACGCTGAACTTTCGCCGCTTCAAGAGCGTCGAACTGCTGAAGATCAAGAAGTTGACCTTCGCGAAAGACGATGAAGACGACGCGCTGGAGCTCGGGTCGCTCTACATGCGCGCCCCGATTTTCGAAAAGCTCTGGCAGTGATTACGCGGCGGCGGCGGTCGGCATCTGCACGCGATCGAGATCGGCGAGCAGCGCGCCCGCATCGGCGTAACGCACGTTCGGGTCTTTCTCGAGGCAGCGCATCACGATCGCGTTGAGCTCGCGGCCGATCTCCGGACGCACATCGATGACCGGCTTCGCCTTCTCGGTGATGTGCGCAGTGAGCACGCCCGTCAGCGACGACGACTCGAACGGACGCTTGCCCGCGAGCAACTCGTACATGAGCACGCCCATCGAGTAGACGTCGCTGCGCGCATCGAGCTGCTTGCCTTGCACCTGCTCCGGGCTCATGTAGTGCGGGGTGCCGACGATCAATCCCGCCTGCGTCATCGCCTCCGGCGCCTCCGCGAGTCGCGCGATGCCGAAGTCCATCAGCTTCACTTCGCCCTTCGCGTCGATGAGGACGTTCTGCGGCTTGATGTCGCGATGGATGATGCCCTGCTCGTGCGCGGCCTGCAGTCCGCGGCAAATCTGCCGCGCAATGCCGACCGTCGCGCGCGACGGCATCTGCCGGTTCGGCGCCTCCTCCGACAACTCGGAGAGCGTGTAGCCGCGCACGAACTCCATGCTGATGAAGTACACGCCTTCCGCTTCGCCGTAGTCGTACGTGCGCAGTACATTGCGATGGGTGATGCGGCGCGCGAGACGGATCTCGCGTTTGAAGCGTTCGAGATCTTCCGGCGAGCGCGTCATCACATCGCCGGGCAGCGTCTTGATCGCCACCGTTTCGTCGAGCTGCGAGTCCGTCGCCTTGTAGACGACGCCCATGCCGCCGCGTCCGAGGACTTGCTCGATGCGGTAGCGGCCGGCGAAGAGATGACCTTGTGAAAGATCGACGGGCGGCGCGCCGGGCGCGGTCGCGCCGGGAACCGTCGACATGCGCATCGTGGCCATCGTCGACGTGCCGAGCGCGCCCATCATGCCGGTCGTGACGCCCGCGAGCGGCAGCGATGCGACCGGCAGCGCGTTCGGCAGCCACTTCAACTTCACTTCCTCGCGCGTCGCGGACGAGAGCACTTCGCCGCCCGCGCTCTGCGCGCTTTCGTACGACACGTATGCGTATCC
>DATELS010000414.1:0-4151 GCA_035276365.1 Thermoanaerobaculia bacterium | reverse complement strand
GCTTCAATTCGTGCTCGCGCTCGCGCATCGTCCGCCGCTGCTCTTGCTCGACGAGCCGACCGATGGACTCGATCCCGTCGTGCGCAATCGCACGCTCGCGCAGCTCGCGGAGCATCTCGCCGACACGCCGACCACCGTCGTCATCGCCACGCATCACATTCACGAAGTCGAGACGCTCGCCGATCACATCGGCGCGCTGCGCAACGGACGTCTCGTCGCGCAACTGTCGCGCGATGAGTTGCGCCGCACCGTCGTCCGCTATCGCGTCGAAGTTCCCGAGGGATGGCAGGCGCCGCGCGAGTTGCGTATCGCAAGCGAGCGGCGGTCGCGCGGCGGACGTGAAGTGCAGTGGACGTTGATTGGCGAGCCGGCCGAGGTCAGCGCGCGACTCAGCGCCGCGGGTGCAACCGTTCGCGACGTCACTCCGCTCACGCTCGAAGACGCCGCGCTCGCATTTCTGCACGAGGAGGGAGCGCTGTGATGCATTCGACTCCGCGCGGACGCGACGTCGTGCTCGAACAAATCCGCATCGTCGGCCTGCAGCTCCGCCGCGAGGCGCTCGCCACCGCCGTCGTCCTCGGTCTCGTCACGCTGCCGATCGTCGTCGCGATCGTGCGCGGCGAAGCGGCGAGCTGGTTCGACGGCAATCCTTCGCCCCCCATCGCATTCATCGCGTTCGTGTATCCGTTCGCCGTGTGGAGAGGCGAGCGGCGCTTCGGGCCGGCGTTCCTGTGGACGCTCCCCGTCGACCGCCGAAGACTCGCGCTCGCGAAAGTGTTCGCGGGCGGCGTGTGGCTGCTGGCCGCGCTCCTCGCGATGGCGTTGTGGAGACTCACTCTCGCATTCGCCGCGGGCGCGACCGTCGAGCCGGCGTCGTTCACCGCGGTGTTGACGATGTACCTCTTCGGCACCGCGCTCGTCCTCGGACTCCGCCATCCGCTGCGCTGGCTCCTCGGCACCGCGGCCGTGCTCTACCTCGGCGGCATGCTCGGACAGACGCAGGGCATCGAAGCGCTTTTGACGTCGAGCGGTTTCGAGTCCGCCGTGGCGCGCGCCGACGCCACATGGCGTGCCTTGCCCTGGATTCTCACTCACGTTTTCCCACCCGCAGTCGGCCTGGCCGCGCTCTGGATCGCCGCCTCGCGACATCGCGAGAGCCGGCGCCACTAACTCACCTCGCTCGGAGACTCGATGCTCAATCTTCAGGATGTCAGCCACATCTATCCCAACGGCACGCGCGCGCTCGATCGCGTCACGCTCTCCATACCGCGCGGTATGTACGGCCTCCTCGGACCCAACGGCGCCGGCAAGTCGACGTTGATGCGCGCCATCGCCACGCTGCAGACGCCGACCGAAGGCACGATCCGCTTCGGCGAGATCGACGTCATGCGCGAGCCCGAGAAGCTGCGGCGCAAGCTCGGCTACCTGCCGCAGGACTTCGGCGTGTACCCGCGCGTCTCCGCGTACGAGATGCTCGAGCACATGGCGATCCTCAAAGGCATCGCGTCGGCCGCGGATCGCAAGACGACGGTCGAGACGCTGCTGCAGCAGACGAACTTGTGGAGTGTCCGCAAGAAAATGCTCTCCGGATATTCGGGAGGCATGCGCCAGCGATTCGGCATCGCGCAGGCGCTGATCGGAAATCCGGAGCTGATCATCGTCGACGAGCCGACCGCGGGATTGGATCCCGAGGAGCGGAATCGGTTTTTGAATTTACTGGCGGAGATCGGGGAGAACGTCGTCGTCATTTTGTCGACGCACATCGTCGACGACGTGTCCGATCTCTGCGAGCGCATGGCCGTGCTCGCCGACGGTCGCGTGCAACTCGAAGGCGCGCCGCGCGAGCTCATCGACTCGACGCGCGGCAGGATCTGGATGAAGACCGTCGACCGCCGCGAGATCGAGCAGATCGGCGAACGCTACGAGATTCTGTCGACGCGCCTCTTCGCCGGACGCACCGTCGTGCACATCCTCTCCGATCGCGATCCCGGCGACGGCTTCACCGCCATCGATGCCGGCCTGCAGGATGTCTATTTCGCCACGCTCGCCGAAGCACGCCGCGCAGCCTGAGACCGAACGATGCTCCTCCAAATCGCGCGATTCGAATTCCGCTATCTCCTCCGCAATCCGCTGCTGTGGGCGACCGCGTTCTTTGGCTTCGCCATGTTCTTCTTCTCGATCAGCACCGGGAACTTCGAGCTCGGATCCGAAGGCGGCCTGCTCGAGAACGCCGCGTGCGCGCTCCTGCGCGACTACACGACGATCTCGGTGTTCTTCATGTTCGTGACGACGTCGTTCGTCGCGAACGCGGTCATTCGCGACGACGAGACGGGCTACGGCCCGATCATTCGCTCGACGCCGCTCACGAAGGCCGAATACCTCTTCGGTCGATTCCTCGGTGCGTTCGCGATCGCCGCGGTCTGCATGCTGGTCGTGCCGCTCGCGGTCGTCCTCGGATCGGTGATGCCGTGGGCGAATGTGGCCGACCTCGGACCGAACCGCCTTATCGATCATCTCTATGGCTACTTTCTGATCGCGTTGCCGAACATCTTCATTCACGCGGCGGTGTTCTTCGCGCTCGCCACGATCACCCGCTCGATGATGGCCACCTACCTCGGCGTCATCGGCTTCGTCTTCGGCTTCTTCTATCTGGAAGGCGCGTATCGCGACCGTCCGGACCTGCAGTCGATCTTCGGGATCGCCGAGCCGTTCGGCGCGCGCGCGATCAATAACGCGATTCGCTACTGGACGGTCGCCGAACGCAACGTGAGGCTGCCCGAGTTCAGCGGGACGCTCCTCTATAACCGTCTCTTGTGGATCGGCATCGCCGCGCTCGTTCTGGCGCTCGCTTATGCGCTCTTCCGCTTCGCCGATCAGGGGATGACGAAACGCGAGCGCAAGAAAATGGCCGCGAGCCAGGCAGAGGTGCCGGAGGTTTATCCAACGACCACCCGCGTGCAATTGCCGTCGCCAACACACGGTAACGCAGCGATGCGCGCGCTCGTGTGGATGCGTACGAAGTTCGAGGTCAAGCAGGTCGTCCTCAGCGCCGCGTTTCCGGTGCTCATGGCGTGGGGTCTCTACATCACGTTCTTCGTGCTCATTACGCAGCGCGATCCGGACGGCAAGCCGACGTATCCGACCACGCTGTCGCTCATTCCGGAGATCGAGGATGCGTTTCAAGTCGTCCCGTTGATCATCGCGATCTATTACGCGGGCGAGCTCGTGTGGCGCGAGCGCGACCGCCGGACGCACGAACTCATCGACGCATCACCGATGCCGAACTGGGGATACGTGCTGCCGAAGACGCTGGCGATGGCGGTCGTGCTCATGAGCGCGCTGCTGACCACCGTCATTGCCTCCGTCATCATCCAACTTTCCCTCGGATTCACCCATCTGGAGCTTGGCAAGTACGTGCTTTGGTACTTGCTGCCGCGCACCTGGGACATGCTGCTTCTGGCCGCGGTCGCGGTGTTCGTGCAGGCGCTCGTGCCTCACAAGACGATCGGGTGGGGCATCATGGTGCTGTTTCTCGTGTGGCAGCACGTGAACACGTTCGTCGATCACAATCTCCTCAATTACGGCGAGACGCCGGGGATTCCGTTGAGCGACCTCAATGGCGCGGGCTCGTTCTGGAAGGGCGCGTGGACGTTTCGCTTCTATTGGGGTGCGTTCGCAGTGTTGCTGCTCGTCGCCGCGCACCTCTTATGGAGACGCGGCACAGAGCTTCGTCTGCGGCGGAGGCTCGCACGCGCACGACGAAGTCTGTATGGCGCGTCTCGCTGGGTGGCCATTGCAGCGCTGTTCGCGTTCGCCGCTACCGGCGCGTATGCCTATTACAACACCAACGTCCTGAATCATTACGAAACGCCGAAGACGCGCGAAGCGGATCTCGTCGAATACGAGCGACTCTACGGAAAGTACCAGGGCATCCCGCAGCCGATGGTCCGCGACATGGTGCTCAACGTCGCGCTTTATCCGAAGGAGCGCCGCGCCGTGACGAAAGGCCGCTATCGACTCCGGAATGAGACCTCGAAGCCGATCGGAGAGGTTCATGTAAGGCTCTTCGATCAGGACTTGGAGATCGTCAGCGCGACCATCGAGGGCGGGCGTCTCATTCACAACGATGCGAAGCACGACTATCGCATCTA
>DATELS010000413.1:0-7015 GCA_035276365.1 Thermoanaerobaculia bacterium | reverse complement strand
ACACGGGCGGCGAGGAAGGCGTGGCGCTGTTCCGGCGGATCCGGGCACTCGACCCGGATCTGCCGATCCTCCTGATGACGGCGTGGACGTCGCTCGAGACGGCCGTGCAGCTCGTCAAGGAAGGCGCGACGGATTACATGGCCAAGCCGTGGGACGACACGAAGCTCGTGGCCACGGTGCGCGCGCTGATGCACGCGCGCGAGGTGCGCGCGGACGAGGAGCGCGAGCGGACGACGCGCACGCGGTCGCGCGAGTCGCTGGCGCGGACGCACGACCTGCGCGGCATCGTGTACGAGAGCGCGTCGATGCATCGGCTGGTGTCGCTCGCGGTGCAGATCGCGCCGTCGGATGTGCCGGTGCTGATCACGGGCGCGAACGGCGCGGGCAAGGAGAAGATCGCGGAGATCGTGCACGCGAATTCGCGCCGCCGCCAGAAGCCGCTGGTGAAGGTGAACGCGGGCGCGATTCCGGACGAGCTGATGGAGAGCGAATTGTTCGGCGCAGAGCCGGGCGCGTTCACGGGCTCGACGCGTTTGCGCATCGGCCGCTTCGAGGCCGCGCACGGCGGAACAATTTTTCTCGACGAGATCGGCAATCTGTCCGCCGCGGGACAAATGAAGCTGCTGCGCGTTCTGCAGACGGGCGAGTTCGAACGCCTCGGCTCGAGCGAGACGCGACGCGTCGACGTGCGCGTGCTCTGCGCGACGAATGCGGACCTGCATCAGGCGATCGCGCGCGGGACGTTTCGTCAGGACCTGTACTTTCGCGTCGCGGTGATCGAGCTCGCCGTGCCGCCGCTGCACGAGCGACGTGAAGACGTGCTGTCGCTGGCGAGCGCGTTTCTCGCGTCGTCGAAGAAGACGCTCGATGACTCGGCGCGCGACGCTTTGCTGGCGCACGCGTGGAGTGGGAACGTGCGCGAGTTGCAGAACCGGATTCAGCGCGCGGTCGCGGTCAGCGGTGACGACCCGATCACTCCCGCGGACCTCGGACTCGCCGAAACGGACGCCGCGACCCGCGCGGAGGAGACGCCGCTCGAGCGCAGTCAGATCGAGATCGCGCTGTTCAACGCGAAGGGGAGCGTCTCGCGCGCGGCGGAGGCGTTGGGCATGAGCCGGCAGGCGCTGTACCGGAGGATGGAGAAGTTGGGGATCGTCCTCGAGCGCCGTCCCCGGTAAGGTTAGGCGTGCGCTTTTCGACACGCGTTGCCCTCGCGCTCACGGTCACCGCGCTCTCCGCGATCGCCGGATCGTTTCTGGCGATGCGCATCGCGTACTTTTTCACGCTGCCGAAGATCGCGCTGTGGGCATTCGCGGCGCTGCTGGTGACGCCGGTGGTGCTGCTCTGCATCCGCGCGATTCTGCAGCCGCTGCACGAGCTGCGCGACGATCTCGGCAACGCGCTGCGCGCAACGCGCGACGGCGATCACTCGCTGCGCCTCGTCGTCCGCGGCGATCGCGAGATCGCGGAGCTGAAGCGCTTGTACAACGAGGTCGCGGACGCGGTGCGCATCGACCGCCACGAGATTCACAACAAGGAGATCCTGCTCGACACGATCCTGCAGCGCACGCCCGTCGCGGTGGTGCTGGTGAACGACGCGGATCGCGTGATCTATTCGAATGCCGCGGCGCGCGAGCTGATCGCGGACGGCGCGCGCATCGACGGCCGCCTGCTGAGCGAGATCGCAGAGAACGTGCAGCCTGCGCTGCGCGATGTGCTGTTCGCTCCCGCCGACGCGATCTTCCACTCGGGCGACGAGACCTTCCACCTCGGCCAGCGCGAGTTCCGCATGCACACGCAGGAGCATCGGCTGATTCTCTTGGAGCGGCTGACGCCGGAGCTGCGCCGCCAGGAAGTGACGGTGTGGAAGAAGGCGATCCGCCTGATCAATCACGAGATCAACAACAGCATCGCGCCGATCAGCTCTCTCTTTCACTCCGCGCGACGCGCGCAGGAGATGCCGGAGCATCGCCATCGCCTGGAGGAGATTTACGGTCTCATTCAGGAGCGTCTGGAGTTTCTGCGCGAGTTCCTCGACGCGTACGCGCAGTTCGCGCGCCTCCCCGAGCCGCACAAGGAGCGGACGGTGTGGTCGGACGTGTTCGAGCCGGTGCGCGCGCTGTATCCGTTCCGCGTGGAAGGCCACCCGGAGCTCGACGCGAACATCGACCGCGCCCAACTGCAGCAGGTGGTGATCAACCTGGTGAAGAACGCCCACGAGTCAGGCAGCGCGCCGGAGGAGGTGGTGGTGTCGATCCAACGCGCCGGCGACGACTGCGTCCTCCGCGTCGTCGACCGCGGCCCCGGCATGCCCGAAGAAGTGATCCGCCAAGCCCTCGTCCCGTTCTACACGACAAAACCCAACGGCACCGGCCTCGGCCTCGCCCTCTGCAACGAAATCGTAGAAGCCCACGGCGGGAGAATGCGCCTTGCGGCGCGGGAGGGGGGCGGGACGGTGGTGACGTGCTGGGTTCCGGCGTAGGACTACAATTCAACGAGATGAGCCGCTCACCCCTCGACCAAATTCTCGAGCTTCCCGCCGCCGCACGTGTGGAGCTTGCTCAGGAAATCTGGGAGAGCGTGGTCGAACATCCTGATCGACTCGCACTGACGGCCGCGCAGAAAGAGGAGCTCGAGCGCCGCTGGCGCGCTTTCGAAGCCGACCCAGACGAAGGCGAGCCCTGGGAGGACGTGAAGCAGTCGTTGCTCAGCGAATGAGCCGACGAGTCATCATTCGCCGCGCCGCGAAGGCGCGACATGCACGACGCAACCCGGTGGTATCGCGAGATCTCGCCTGAGTTGTCGCGCGACTTCATCCAGCGGATTGACGACGCCATCGCGCTGGTACAGGAGCGCCCTTTTGCGTTTCCGGTCGTATACCGGCGATTTCACCGAATTCTCATTCACCGCTTTCCGTACGCACTTTTCTATTACGCCGACGACCTGCGGATCATCGTCGTGGCGATCCTGCATCAGGCGCGCGATCCGGAGACGCTTCGATCACGATGAAGCCGGCGAGCCGCTGATCCTCTCCACCACATACTCCGCGAAGGGCATCGCGCACGTGAAGCCGGGCGAGACGGCATTCAGGATGTGTAGCGAGTGCGTGTCGCCTTCGATCACGAAATCCATCTCGAGAGTGTGGCGGCGGAGGTCGTAGAGTTGGGCGCGGATTCCGGGTTTGCCCCAGCGGGTGTAGTCCGTGGGGCGGACGCCGTCGGCGAGGGATGCGGCTAGCCCCACGATGCCGCGGCGCGTTTTGCGCAGCTCGGCGATGGCGTGACGGCGGAGGGCGGGGTCGGACGCGATGAGGGTCGTGCCGCGCAGCGCGACGTCGACCGCTTCGCCGAGGCGGAAGTGGTCGAGGGAGTGGTATTGCTCGCGCCAGAAGGCGGGGGCGGCGGTCGGGCCGATTTTCACCGCGCCGTCGACGGCGATCGTCAGGTGCACGCCCAGGAACGGGAAGCGCGGGTCGGGGACGGGGTAGACGTGCGTGCGCAGCGCGCCGGCAGGCTCGATCGAAAACAGGTAGCGTCCCTTGAACGGCAGGATGCGATGCGACTGCGAGAAGCCGAACTCGCGCGCCACCACATCCGCGTACAGTCCCGCCGCGTTGACGACGAACCCCGCATCGAAGGCGCCGCGACGCCACGGCGTGTCGAGCAGCAGCTCGATTCCTTCCGAGATCGCGTCGCGTTGTAACGAAGCCATGATCGCCAGCGGATCCACCGTCGACGTCGTCGGCGACCAGATCGCGCGCTCGAACACCTTCGCCCGAGGCTCGATGTCGCGCGCCTCCGCCGCGCTCACGATTTGCAGCTCCACTCCGTTCGCCACGCCGCGTCGATGCAGCTCCTCGAGTCGCGGCAGCTCTTCTTCGGTGCGTGCGACCACCAGCTTGCCGCAGCGCCGGATCGGCAGCTTCCGCTCGATGCAGTACTGCGTCAGAGCCGCGTTGCCCGTGCGCGTGAAGCGCGCCTTCAGTGAGTCCGGCGAGTAGTAGAAGCCCGCGTGCAGCACGCCGCTGTTGCGGCCGCTCGCGTGCGCGGCGAGTCGCGGCTCCTTGTCGATCACGATCACGCGCGACCCGCGATTGCGGCGCTTCAGCTCGCGCGCGACGCACAGGCCGATCACGCCGCCGCCGATGACGAGAAAATCCGTCGTGATCACGGCGTCATCGCCAGGCGTAGACGTCCACGCTCGCGCGCGCGCGGAGCTGCGCCGTCCACTTCCCGATCTCTTCCTCGAGTCGCGCCGATCGCGCCGCGGTGCGGATCTCCTCGCGCACGCTGTCCAGCGGCGGCACCGCCAGTCCGCGCTCGCGCCGCTGCCGCATCCACGGTCCGCGGTAATACTCGTCGATGTCCTCCGGCGAGACGAACACCAGCGGCGCGAAGCGCTCCTGAATGTACGCCTCGACCTGCAGTTGCCGCTTCACGAGCGCGCGCACTTCGTCGAGCGTCAACTCCGCGCGCGCCACCGCGGCGGTGAAGTCCGCTTCCGACGAAAAGCGCTGGCGAATCTCCACCAGCCGCGCCTCGATCGTGTCGCGCGGAATGTCCTGCGCGCCGAATCGCTCCACGTCGCGATAGCGCAGCGCCTGCGCGATCAGCGCGTCGAGCACCTCGCGTCGATAATCGTCGTCGTTCGTTGCCAGCCGCGGGAAGAAGCGGATCTCCACCATCTGCGTGATCTCGCTGACCGTCAGCACCTGCCGGTCGATCACAGCCGCGATGCGGTCCACCGTCACCGCCGCCGCGGGCAAGGCGAGCACGAGCAGAACGAGAAGGCGCCGCATCGCGCGTGATTCTAAGCCGCTAACCTTTCTTCCGACGTGCCGTATCACGAACATGCGCATACGACTGACACTCCTCCTCCTCGTACTCGCGTTCACCGCCGCCGCCGAAGAGCGCTTCAGTTACGTCTTCAATCAGGGCGGGCGCTCCACCATCCGCGCCAACGGCTCCATCGAGAGCGCGGTGCGTCTCGCGAAGAAGTGGAGCGGCGACTTCATCTGGGTCCGCGAGGATGGTCGCGAGTACCTCATTCGCGACGCCAACGTGCTCGCCGAGGCGAAGGCGGCGATGGCGGTGCTCGAGCCGTTCGAGCGCGCGGTGCGCACCGCGGAGAAAAAGGTCCAGCCGTATGAAGACCAGCTCGATGAGATCGAGCGCAAGTCCGACGATCTCAGCGACAAGCTCGGCGACGACGAAGACCTTTCGGACTCCGAGCGTGAGTCGCTCGAGGCCAAGCTGCGCGACGTCGAGGAGCAGATGCACGACATCGAAGCGCGCATGCACGGCCTCGAGAAGGAGCTCGAGTCCGCGGAGCGCGACATGGACGCGCGCGAGGAGGAGGCGGAGAAGAATCTGGAGCAGGTGATTCGCCGCGCGATCCGCAATGGACTGGCCAGCCGCGCCGACTGACGTCGGCGCGGAATTGAGAATTGAGGATGCGGCGAAGCCGCCGCAAGCGCTGGGATTGTTGACATGCCGCCACGCTGTTCCTAAAGTCTGCCTGGCACTCCGGAAACGTGAGTGCCAGCGGACGAAATGGCTCAACGACACGACTTCCAGGGCGTCGACCTCGATCCGCGCGCGCGCGACGTGCTGCGCGAGATCGTCATGCAGCACATCGCCAGCGGCGAGCCCATCGGCTCGCGCACCCTCGCGAAGTGCGGCAAGTTCCAGCTCTCGCCGGCCAGCCTCCGCAACGTCATGGCCGACCTCGAAGACCTCGGCTACCTCCAGCAGCCGCACACCTCGGCCGGCCGCATCCCCACCGATCGCGGCTATCGCTTCTTCATCACGCACCTCATGCGCTCGCGCGCGCTCACGCTGCGCGAGCAGGCCGCGATCGATGACGAAGTGCGCGGCGCGAACGAGATGGAGCAGGTCCTCCAACTCTCGTCGAGCGTTCTCTCCAAGCTGAGCGACCAGGTCGGCGTCGTCTTCATGCCGACGCTCCTCCAGTTCGCGGTCCGCTCGATGGACTTCATCCTCGTCGCGGAGAACAAGATCCTCTGCGTCATCGTCGGCGTGAACGGCGTCGTCGTGAACAAAGTCATCGAGACGCGATTCGTGTTCACGCGCGACGAGCTGGAAAAGATCGGCCGCTACATCACCGCCGAATTCGCGGGCTGCACGCTCGAGCTCGTGCGGCGCCGTCTCATCCGGATGACGGAGGAAGAGCGCGCGCTGCACGACAACATGCTCCAGAAGACCATCACCCTCGGCATCGAAGCCGTGAACGACGTCGCGCCGTTCGAGCACGAGCTCTACGTCGAAGGCGCGGCCTCCATTCTCAACAAACCCGAGTACGCCGGCGACGCCGCCGCGCTGCGCAAGACCTTTCTGGCGCTGCAGGAGAAGGAAAAACTCGTCGAGATTCTGGAGACGTGCCTCAGCGCGGACGGCCTGCAGATCCTCATCGGATCCGAAAGCGACTTCACACAGGTCCACAACTTCAGTATCGTCGCGCGGCGTTACGGCTCGAGCACAGCGCCGCTCGGCATGGTGGGAATCATCGGCCCGATGCGGATGGAGTACGCGCGCATGGCCCCACTGGTCGACTACCTGAGCCGCGCCCTCAGCCGCAAGATCGAAGAACAGCAGGAGCACGACATCTGATGGCCGACGAGAACACACCGCGCGGAGCGGACGACGACGCGTACATCATCGAAGACACCGGCGAGTCGGTGGAAGAGATCGAGCGCGAGATGCGCGAGACCGCCGCGGAAGCCGCGAGCGATCCCGAGCCCGCGAGCAGCGGCGATGATGCCGCCGCGTCTCCTTCGCTCGCCGCGGAGAACAAGCAGCTCAAGGACCGCGTGCTGCGCACGCTGGCCGACTTTGAAAACTTCCGGAAGCGCACCGATCGCGAGAAGGCGGACTTCTTCAAGTACTCCCTTGCGAACGTCACGAAAGACATCCTTCCGGTTCTCGACAACTTCGACCGCGCGCTCGAGCATGCGGAAGAAGGTGACGAATTTCACAAAGGCGTGCTGCTCATCTAC
>DATELS010000412.1:0-4949 GCA_035276365.1 Thermoanaerobaculia bacterium | reverse complement strand
GGTCCGTGGCGTCGGTCGAGCGCGATGGCGAGCGATGGCGCGTGACGTCGGAGTCGGGCGAGGTGCGCACCTATCGCGAGCTCGTCTCCACGCTGCCGATTCACACGCTGCTCGAAGTGTGGAAAGACGCGCCGGCCGAGGTGCATGAAACGGTCAAGCCGCTGCGCTACAACTCGCTCATCAACATCCTCATCGGCTGCAAGACCGATCCGGGGCACAACTACACCGCGCTGTACGTGCCCGATCCCGAGCTGCTCTTTCACAGACTCTCGTTTCCCAAGGCTTTCGGAGAAAAGTGCGTGCCGCCGGGCGGCTCGTCGATCATGGCCGAGATCACGGCGAACGAAGGCGACGGCATCTGGGAGATGAGCGACGACGCGCTGATCGCGCGCGTGCTCGCTGAGATCGAAGGCATCGGCTTCGTCGATCGCGCGTCGATCGTCTACACGCGCGCGGTGCGCTTCACCTACGGCTATCCCGTGTACGACCTCGAGTACCGCGCGAATGTGACCGCGATGCGCAACGCCGTCGCGAAAACGGGACTGCGCCTCCTCGGGCGCTTCGCGCAGTTCGACTACATCAACTCCGATGTCTGTGTAGAGCGCGCTCTCGCGCTCGCGAATGAATTGCATGGATGAGCATGCGTCGTACGCGTACTACGAGGACGTCAACTGGGGACTGCTGCGTCTCTGGGGCAAGCGCGCGAACCTGCGCGTCCTCGACGTGGGCTGCGGCTTCGCCACGACGAGCGAGCGCATTCAGAAACTCGGCAACGAGGTGACGGGGATCGAGTCGAGCGCGCTCGCGTGCGAGATGGCGGCGCAGCGCATCGCGCGTGTGATTGAAGGCGATCTCGCAACGATCGATCTCGGCGAACAAACGTTCGACGCCATCATCTTCGCCGACGTGCTCGAACATCTTCCGTGGCCGGTCGGCGTGCTGCAGCGTTACCTGCGATGGCTCGCGCCGAACGGCAGCGTCTTCGTCTCGCTGCCGAACGTCGGACTGTGGTCCGTGCGCCTCGCGCATCTCGCCGGACGCTGGGACTACGCGGACACCGGCGTCCTCGATCGCACGCATCTCCGCTTCTTCACGCGGCGCAGCGCGCGCTGGCTGCTCGACCAGGCCGGACTCGCGCCCGTGCGCACGACGTACAACCCCGGCATCGTGCGTCCGTTCGTCAACGTCGCGAAGAAGCTGCATGGACAGAACGGCACGAGCGCCGATCCGCGCGCGCTGCTGCATTCGCGCTCGTACCAGTGGTATCTGCGCACGGTCTATCCGCTCGAGCGCGGCGTCGCGGCGCTCTGGCCCGGTATGCTCGCGTTCCAGATGATCTCCGAATCGAAACGAGCCTCATGAAACTCACCGTCTCCATGATCACGATGAACGAGGAGGCCGCGGTCACGAAAGTGATCGGCGACATCCGCCGCGTCGCACCCGACGCGGAGATCCTGCTCGTCGACTCGAGCAAAGACCGCACGGCGGAGATCGCGCAGGAGCTCGGCGCGCGCGTCATCAAGCAGTTTCCGCCGCAGGGCTACGGACCGGCGATGAATCGCGCGGTGCGCGAGGCGTCGGGCGAGATCGTGATCACGCTCGACTGCGACGACACATATCCGGTCGACGTCATCCCGCGCCTCGTCTCGATGATCGACGAAGGGTATGACCTCGTGAACACGACGCGCACGTGGCGCCGCCCGAAGGCGATGCCGTTCGCGAATTTCCTCGCGAACCGTTTCTTCGCCCTCGGCGCACGCGTGCTGCACGGACTGAAGACGACGGACGTGCACAGCGGCATGCGCGCATATCGCAAGAGCATGATCGACGCGGTGACGTGGGACCCGCACGGTCCCGCGCTGCCGGTGGACATGTACGTGATTCCGTTCCGCCGCGGCTTCAAGGTGACGGAGATCCCGATCGACTATCGCGAGCGCATCGGCGACACGACGCTGCATCGCTTCTCGAGCACGGTGTGGACGTTCAAGCGGCTGTGGCGCGCGCGATGAGAGTGGCCGTTCTCTGCGGCGGCCTCGGCACGCGCCTCGGGCCGCTCGCGCAAGGGTTGCCGAAGCCGATGATTGCGGTCGGCGGGCGTCCGTATCTCGAGCGCGTGCTCGACTCCTTCGCCGAACGCGGGCTGCGCGACTTCGTGCTGCTGACCGGCTACAAGCATGAAGTGATCGAGAAGCACTTCGGCGACGGCGCGCGGTTCGACATCCGCATCGAGTACAGCCGCGAGCTCGCGCCGATCGGCACCGGCGGCGCGCTTCGCCAGGCGCGCCCGCTCCTCGGCGACCGCTTCGTGCTCACGTACGGCGACGTGTTGCGCCGCTTCGACTACGATCGCTTCGTGACGCAACACGCGAACAACTGCCTCGCGGTCTATCCGCGCGTCGACGTCGGCAACACGGATGTCGATGCGGGCCGCGTCGTCCGCTTCGACAAACGCGCGCCGGAGCTGCCGTACATCGACGCCGGCTTCTCGGTGATGCAGACCGACACGCTCGACCTGTTGCCGTCCGAAGGCGCGTGTTCGTTCGAGGAGATTGTCTACTCCGGACTCGCGCAGCACGGCGAGCTCGATGCGGAAGTCGTCGACCTGAACTTCTTCGACATCGGCACGCCGGAAGAGCTGGCGCGCACGCGCGCGGCGCTGGAGGTCTCGTGAGGATTCTCGTCACCGGCGCGGCCGGCTTCATCGCCGCGAACCTCACGCCGCGCCTTCTGAATCGCGGCGACGTCGTCGCCGGCATCGACAACTTCTTCCTCGGCAAGCGCGAGCACCTGCCCGCGCATCCGAACTTCACGTTTCACGAATTCGACCTCCTCGAGCTCGATCCGCTCATCAAGGTGATGGAAGAGTTTCGGCCCGATCGCATCTGGCATCTCGCGGCGAACAGCGACATCAGCTACGGCACGAAGTACACGGACTTTGATCTCAAAGGCGGCACGCTCGTCACGTACAACGTGCTCGAGGCGATGCGCCGTTCGGGCGTGAAGGAGATCGTCTTCTCGAGCAGCGGCGCGATCTACGGCGAGCCGACGATCATGCCCACGCCGGAGAACTACGGACCGATCCTGCCGATCTCGCTGTACGCGGCGACGAAGGTCGCGTGCGAAACGCTCATCACCGCGTTCACGCACAACTACGACATGCAGTGCTGGATCTACCGTTTCGGCAACGTGGTCGGACCGAAGCCGACGCACGGCGTGATCTACGACTTCGTCCGCCGCCTCCTCGCCGATCCCACCCGCCTCACCGTTCTCGGCGATGGCACGCAGGCGAAGCCGTACATCTATGTCGAGGATTGTCTGGACGGGATGGAGTTCGGCGTCGCGAACGCGCGCGAGCACGTGAACGTCTACAACCTCTCCGTCGAAGATCAGACGTCGGTGCGGCAGATCACGGACTGGACGATCGAGACGATGGGCATTGACCGCGCGTCGATCGACGTGCAGTACGGCGAGGGTCCGCGCGGCTGGCGCGGCGACGTGCCGCAGGTGAAGCTCGACACGCGGCGCATGACGGCGCTCGGGTGGAAGCCGACGCTCTCCAGTCACGAGGCGGTGCGCAAGACGATCGAAGACGTCGTGCGCCAGTACCGCGGAGACGCGACGTGAATCGCGATCGCGGCGCGCTCGCGGCGATGGCGCTCGCGATCACCGGCGCCGCGATCCGCCTCGTGCAGCTCGGCTGGCTGCATCCGCTGAACATGGACGAGCGCGAGTTCTACCTCGCCGCGCGTTGGATCGCAGAAGGAAAGTTGCCGTTCCGCGACTTCTGGGAGCATCACACGCCGCTGACGTGGTTTGTCTTTGCGCCTTTCACGCATCTGGTGAACAGCCCAGGCGCGAGCGCGGTGCTGGCGATGCGCTGGGTGCAGATCCCGTTCTGGATCGCGACGTTCTGGCTGACGAACGTGTGGATGCGGCGCGAGGGTTTGTCCGCGTTCGCGCGCTGGTCGGCGATGGCGCTCGCGCTCTGCAGCTCGCTGTTCATGCTGCCGGCGATCGAGTATCGCGTCGACACGCTGGCGTGCCTGCTCGTGATGGCGGCGCTGGTGATGGCGCAGCGCGAAGACGCGCGCGGCGCGTTGTTCTGCGGCGTGTTTCTCTGCCTGGCGTGCTTCACGAACATCCGCCTCGGCGTCGTGGTGATCGTGACGTCGCTGCTGCTGCGCGTGGTACGCGGCGCGAAAATGAACTGGCTGTTCGTCGGCGCAATCGGCGCCGCTCTGTTCGCGCTCGCGTATTTCGCTGCGACGCACTCACTGGACGCGTTCATCCGCCAGGCGTTCTACGAAAATTCGATCGGCGCGAAATACGCGCAGCCGAATCCGGGCGCGTTCATTCATCGATTGCTCGTGCCGTTCGGCGTGCGCATTCTGCAATCGGACCAGCTCTTCTCGTTTGCCGCCGTCGACGTTGGCGGGATCGCGATTTTGCTCGCGGGACTCGCGGGGCTCGGGCGCGCGCTGATGCACTGGCGCAAGCCGGATTCGTTCTTCGTGCTGGCGATCGTGCAGCTCGTGAACCTCGCGTCGATCGCGGTGATGATCTTCATCTACAACTATCACTTCGAGCTGGTCGTGATTCTGATGCTGCCGTTCGTCGCGCTGACGATCGATGCGTTCCCGCGACGCGCGCTCGTCCTCGGTGTCCTCGCGCTCGCGTGGTGCGTGAGCGGATTCGCTGCGCTGTTCCGCGGCAAGGAGCTCGACCTCGCGTATCAGGATCTCGTCATGCGCACCATCGATGCGCGCACGCGTCCGGATGAAAAAGTGTGGGGCGGGATGATCTGGTCTCTGCATCGCCCGCCCGCGTATCACTTCTGGTTTCTGCCGGACATGACCCAGCATCTCGTGCGGCGCGGCGTCGTCGCGCCGTATCGTCTCGCGGACGTCGTGCGTGATCCGCCCGGCGCGATCGTGATCGATCAGTTCGCG
>DATELS010000411.1:0-11964 GCA_035276365.1 Thermoanaerobaculia bacterium | reverse complement strand
TCCACGATGCCCGCATCGCGGCGCTTTGCCTGCAGCACGGAGTCACAGAGCTCTGGACCGCCGATCGTGACTTCAGCCGGTATCCGTCAATCCGCGTCCGGAACCCGCTGCTGTAACTCCGCGCTAGAACCCCTGCTCCGTGTGTTCCCCGAATGTTTCCTTCAGCGTCCCGACGATCTCGCCGATCGTGCATTCGTTGCGCACCGCATCCACGATGAACGGCATGAGGTTCGTGCCGGAGCGGGCGGCGTCGTCGAGGGCGCGTAGCGCGGGTTGCCATGCGCGTGTGCGTGATGCGCGGAACGCGCGCAACCGCTCCACCTGTTCGCGCTCCACGCTCTCGTCGATCGTCAGGATCGGCAGCGCCACCGTCTCGTCGCCCGTGAACTCGTTCACGCCCACCACGATCGCCGACTTCTCTTCCAGCGCGCGTTGCGCGCGGTACGCCGACTCGCCGATCTCGTGTTGCATGAATCCCGACTCGATCGCTGCCTGCGCGCCGCCCATCGCGTCGATCTTCTCGATCAGCTCGCGCGCGCCGCGCTCGATGTCCAGCGTCAGCGACTCCACCGCGTACGAGCCCGCGAGCGGATCCGCCGTCGACGCCACTCCCGTCTCGTGCGCGAGGATCTGTTGCGTGCGCAGCGCGATCTTCACCGACTCCTCCGTCGGCAGCGCCAGCGCCTCGTCGCGGCTGTTCGTGTGCAGCGACTGGCATCCACCGAGCACCGCCGCCATCGCCTGATACGCCACGCGCACCACGTTGTTCTCCGGCTGTTGCGCGGTCAGCGTCGAGCCCGCGGTCTGCGCGTGAAAGCGCAGCGCCACCGAGCGAGGATCCTTCGGCGCGTAGCGTTCCGTCATCAGCTTCGCCCACAGCTTGCGCGCGGCGCGGAACTTCGCCACCTCTTCGATGAAGTCGTTGTGCGCGTTGAAGAAAAACGAAATGCGCGGCGCGAAGCGATCGACGTCGAGTCCGCGCTCGACTGCCGAGCGCACGTACTGCAAGCCGTTCGCGAGCGTGAACGCGATCTCCTGCACCGCCGTCGATCCCGCCTCGCGGATGTGATAGCCCGACACCGAGATCGTGTTCCATCGCGGCACGTCGCTCGCGCAGAACTCGAAGATGTCCGTCACGATGCGCAGCGACGGAGCGGGAGGAAAGATGTACGTCCCGCGAGCCGCATACTCCTTCAGGATGTCGTTCTGGATCGTGCCCGAGAGCGTCGTCCACGGCGTGCCACGCCGCTCCGCGACCACGAGCAGCAGCGCGAGCAGAATCGACGCCGGCGCGTTGATCGTCATCGAGATCGACACCTTGTCGAGCGGGATCGCATCGAGCAGAGACTCCATGTCCGCGATCGAGTCGATGGCCACGCCGACCTTGCCGACTTCGCCGCGCGCACGCGCGTCATCGGAGTCCATTCCGATCTGCGTGGGCAGGTCGAACGCGACCGAAAGACCCGTCGTGCCGCGCTCGAGCAGATAGCGATATCGACGATTTGATTCCGCTGCCGTCGAAAATCCGGCATACTGTCGCATCGTCCATAGCTTTCCGCGATACATCGACGCCTGAGGTCCGCGCGTGAAGGGGTAGTTTCCCGGCGCGCCGAGGTCGGCCTCGGGATCGAACTCGCGTGTCCGCAGGTCGTCGTTATTGAAGTACAAAGGCCGGTCCGTCATGGCCGGTAAGTCTAATCAGTTGCCACGAATGGTGGAGAATTCATGAAGATGCCTATTTACATCCGGCCGGAAGGGGAACATATTTTCCTGATGCAGGCAAAATCCGTAGTACTCGCGGTCTTCTTGTGTCTTCTTTGTGCCCCGGTTTTCGCCGACGGCATCACGAGTGTGACTCCTGACACGATCCCTCTCGGTTCGTCCGAGGAGTTCATTCGGATCGAAGGACTCGGACTTTTCACGAGCACGGACGACATCGTCTACGTCGACTTCGACAGCGGTGCGGAGATCGTCGAAGGCTCGCCGTCGCGGATTCAGCGCGGAGAGTTCATCCTCGACGCCGTGTCGGTCGGAGTGCCGCCGCTCATCGCATTCACCGCGGGCCAGCACTCGGTCGAAGTCGTCTCCACGAATGCGGACGGCTCCGAGCGTCGCGTCGGTCCGGCGCTGCTCACCGTCTCGTTCTCGACGGGCGACGGTACGCCGCCCGTGATCAACGTTCCCGAGCTCGTCGTCGCGGAAGTCGAAAGCGCGCGCGGCACGCCGGTCACGTTCGAAGTCACCGGCACGAGCGCGAACGGCGATCCCGCGCAGGTCACTTGCGATCCCGCGTCGGGAAGCCTGTTCCAGCTCGGCACGACGAACGTCACGTGCGTCGCGAGCGATGCATTCGGCACGGCGGAGGGAAGGTTCTCGGTGTTCGTCACCGACAGCGTTGCTCCCGTGCTCGTGCTGCCGGACGACATCTCGAGCGCGGTCGCCGAAGTGAGCTACACGGTGACGGCGACCGACGCACTCGACGGCGACGTGCCCGTGACGTGCAGCCCTGCGTCGGGTTCGGCATTCCCCGCGGGCGAGACAACTGTTCTCTGCGTCGCGCATGACGACCATTTCAACTACGCCTTCGGCTCGTTCCTCGTGACCGTGGTCGACGGGCCTCCGAAACTAACTGTGCCCGACGATTTCCAGGTCGAGGCAACGAGCGCGTCCGGCGCGAACGTCGATTACTACGTCTCCGCAACCGGTGACGCGACGACCGTCTGTTCGCCGGAGTCCGGCTCCTCCTTCCCGTTCGGGTACACGCAGGTCAACTGCACCGCCACCAACGTGTTCGGCAGCGACAGCGGGAGCTTCGTCGTCCGCGTCGTCGATACCGCCGCTCCGACCCTGACGCTGCCGTCGCCGGTTGTCACTGCGACGTCGGCTGATGGCGCTGTCGTGAACTACACGGTCACCGCGACCGACGTCGTGTCCGGCAACCTCGCCGCCGACCGCATCACGTGCGATCCGCCATCGGGCACGATCTTCCCGATTGGCCCGAGCGTCGTGAACTGCAGGGCCACGGACCTCAACGGCATCGAAGGCTACGGCGCGTTCATCGTCATCGTCAATGAAGCCGACACCACGCCGCCTGATGTGTCCGTTGCGAACATCACCGTCGAAGCGACTTCGCCGGCCGGCGCAGTCGTGACGTTCCCGGATGTCATGGCCTACGACAATGTCGACGGCGTGTTGCCCGTGACGTGCAATCCGGCGTCCGGCAGCACGTTCCCGCTCGGCTCGACGCAGGTGCAATGCTTCGCGACTGATGCCCATGGCAACACCGGCAGCGCCAACTTCTTCGTCACCGTTCGCGACACGACGCGTCCGGCGATCACGGCCGTCAGCGCGTCGCCGAATGTGCTGTGGCCGCCGAACCACAAGATGGTGGTCGTCAAGGTGAGCGTCACCGCGACCGACGTCGCCGATCCGGCGCCGGTGAACAAGATCATTTCCGTCACTTCTAATCAGCCGATCAACGGCACGGGCGACGGCGACACGGCGCCGGACTGGAACATCACTGGACTGCTGACCGTGCAGCTCCGCGCCGAACGCGCCGGCAACAGTACGGCGGACCGCATTTACACGATCACCGTGGAGTCGAAGGACGCGTCGGGCAACGCCGCGACGAAGACGGTCACGGTGCGCGTTTCGAACAACTAGTCACTCCCGATTTCTCGAAGAAAAACGGCGGGCCACGGGCCCGCCGTTTTGTTTTTTGCGCAGATATAATTGCGCGCCTTTCGTCATGGCCCTTTCCGGCAATCTGAAAACGATGCTCCCGGGCGACCTTCTCCAGTGGCTCAGCCTGGGGCAGAAGACCGGTACGCTCGTCGTCAACAACAAGAGAGTCGAAAAGAAGATCTTCTTTCGCAACGGCCGCGTGATCTCCTCCGCCTCCAACGATCCCCGCGAATACCTCGGCCAATTCCTCATGAGCCACGGCTACCTGTCGGAGCCGGAGCTGAAGAAGGCCATGGAAGTCCAGCAGCAGTCGCGCATCCTCCTCGGCAAGATCCTCGTGATGATCGACGTCATCAGCGAGTCCGATCTGCAGCGCTTCATGCGCCTCAAAGCGGAGGAGGAGATCTACGACATCTTCCTGTGGAACGACGGTGACTTCTACTTCGTCGACGACGAGCTGCCGCAGATGGAGATGATCCCGCTGCAGGTCGACGTCACGGGCATCATCATGGAAGGGACGCGGCGCGTCGACGAGTGGATGCGCATCCGCGAGACGATTCCGAACGAGGCGGTGACTCCCGTTCTGCTGAAGGACGTCAACTACGACGAGCTCGAGGAAGTGGAAGAGCCGATCGTGCGCGCAATCGACGGCAAGCGGACGATCGCCGAGATCGTGCTCGAGAGCCGCTCGTCCGCGTTCACGGTTTCATCGACCGTGTGCGCGCTCGTACGTCACGGCTACGCGCGTCTCGTCGATCCGAGCACGCAGAAGATGGCGAAGGTCGCGGAGGAAGCGGTGCTCGAGGCGCCGCCGGAGCGCCGCGACTTCAACGAGGACGACGAGATTCAGACGATGCTCAACGGCGCGCAGGCTGCCTTGCGCAACCGCGACTTCGAGAAGACGCAACGCCTGCTGCGCGCGGCGCAGAACCTCGATCCGAATCACGCGAAGGTGCGCTCGGCGATCAAGGGCGCGGAGACGGTGATCCTCAGCGAGCTGCGGAATCAGGGACTGCTCGACTCGAAAGTTCCACACGTGGCGAAGCCGCTCGAAGAGATCACGCAAATGAACTTCACGCCGAACGAAGGCTTCATCCTCTCGCGCATCAACGGGCAGTGGGACATCGGCTCGCTGATCAAGATCTCGCCGATTCGCGAGACCGACGCGATGCTGATCTTCTACAAGCTCTGGAAGGACGGCACGATCTCGCTCGCGTAATCACGCGAGTCGGACCGCTTCGCGCACCTTCACCTCGAGCGCGTTCATCTCGCCATCATCCGTTTCGTGGTCGTAGCCGAGGGCGTGCAACACGCCGTGCAGGATGAGATACCGCACCTCTGTCGCCAGCGAATGCTTCTCGTCCGCGGCCTGGCGGCGCGCCTGATCGATGCAGATCACGACGTCGCCGAGGAAGGAGTCGTCGCCGCGGAAGGTGAGGACGTCGGTCGTCTTGTCCTTCTTGCGGAAGCGCTTGTTCAGCTCGCGCATCGCGTCGTCGTCGACGAACGCAATCGATACGTCTTCGATCTCGCGCTCGAGACGATCCATCTTCTCCAGCGCGAGCAGCACCGTGCGCGCGAACGCGCCGACCTCGCGCCGGTTGAAGCGGGGCACCGCGGTCCCCGTCACGTCGACGCGCGTCATGAAGCCGAGCTCTCGGCCTCTTTCTTCTCGCGGTCGATCCTGTCGTACGCGATGACGATCTTCGCCACGAGCGGATGGCGCACGACGTCGCGATCGCTGAAGTCGAAGAACTTCAGGTCTTCGACGTGCTCGAGAATGCGCCGCACTTCGCGCAGTCCCGACTTCTTCCCGTCGGGCAGATCGACCTGCGTGATGTCGCCCGTGACGACGGCCTTCGAGCCGAAACCGAGGCGGGTGAGGAACATCTTCATCTGCTCGGGAGTCGTGTTCTGCGCCTCGTCGAGGATGATGAACGAGTCGTTGAGCGTGCGTCCGCGCATGAACGCGAGCGGCGCGATCTCGATGATCGAGCGCTCCATCAGCTTCTCCACTTTCTCGAAGCCGATGATGTCGTACAGCGAGTCGTAGAGCGGGCGAAGATACGGATTGATCTTCTCCGCGATGTCACCGGGGAGGAAGCCGAGTCGCTCACCCGCTTCGACGGCGGGACGGCAGAGGATGATGCGCTTGATCTGTTTGTCCTGCAGCGCCGCGGCCGCGGCGGCGACGGCGAGGTACGTCTTGCCCGTGCCCGCGGGACCGACGCCGAACACGATGTCGAAGTCGCTGATCGCCTGCAGGTAGAGCTTCTGCGCCATGTTCCTCGGCGTGACCACGCGGCGGATCGCCGGCTGCAGCGCGTCGTCGGTGAAGAAGTCGATGAGGCTCGTGTCCGGACGATCGCGCACCACGCGCACGCCCGTCTGCACGTCCGACTTCTTCAGCGGATATCCCTGTTCGATGAGGCTCTGCATCTCGCCGAG
Source organism: Thermoanaerobaculia bacterium (assembly GCA_035276365.1). Taxonomy (GTDB): domain Bacteria; phylum Acidobacteriota; class Thermoanaerobaculia; order Gp7-AA8; family Gp7-AA8; genus QHVT01. The sequence goes on along the minus strand of DATELS010000411.1, from coordinate 5,832 downwards.
CATCTTCTGCACCGGCGCGATGTTGTCCGCCGCGCCGCTCACGAACATCTCGTTGCCGCGCGAGGAGATCTTGACGCCGAACGCGTCTTCGATCGTGCGCAGGTTTTCGTCGTGATTGCCGAAGAGGGTGTGCGTCTGCTGCTCGTTGAGTGTGAGCTCGATCGTCGTCTTCTGTTCTGCCATGCGACCTCAGGTAATGAAAAAAGTGATCCACACCTCGCCGTATTCGGCGCGGCGGGAGAAACGGAGTCGGTTCGGGGTGGCGGTGAACGGCTGGGTACGGCGCCGGTGCTCGATCGCCACGATCGCGTCGGCGGCGAGGGTCAGGTCGGCATCGATCGCCATCAGCAGGTCATCATAGCCGTCGTAGTCGTACGGAGGATCGGCGTAGATCACGTCGAAAACCTCGCCGCGCAGACGCTTAATCCCGGAGAGCGCGTCGGCGGTGACCGTGCGCAATGCGACTTCGAGCGCGCGCAACTCGCGATCGATGGCGGCCGTCGCCGCACGCGAGGCATCGACCGCCACCGCCTCCGCCGCCCCGCGCGAGAGCGCCTCGAACGCGAAGATGCCGCTGCCCGCGAAGAGGTCGAGGAAGCGCGCGCCGGGAAGCCGCGTGTGCACGATGTCGAAGTACGCCTGTCGCGCGCGCTCGGAGGTCGGACGCACTTCGCCTTTCGGAATGGCGATGCGACGGCCGCGGAGTGTGCCCGAGGTGATGCGGAGGGTCGTCACTCCTTCGGCTTCGCTCCGACGAAGTAGAGGTTCAGATCCTTCTTCGCGACGTAGATCGTCGTCGGCGCGTCGAGGCACTTCAGCTCGACGACGTTCGCGCCGTCGACGACGCGCACGACGCGATACGTTTTCTGATCGTCGGCCACGAGCTCGTCGCCGGCCTTTGGCTCGTATCCCGCGACGCTCGACGTGACCTCGCGGTCCTCCGACATCGCGCGCAGGAGATCGCGCAACGGATTGATCTGCATGCCGAGAGTTTGCGGAAGCATGTGGCCGGGATGGAACCGGCGCTCGACGAATGTGCCGTCGGCCTCGTACACGCGCACTTGTGCGACGCGGTCGCGCTCCGGCGTTGCGAGCACGCGCGCCTCAACGCCGCGCAGCTTCGCCGGCGTGATCGCGGCGAGGTAGCCGTCGAGCGCGTCTTTCGGAAGGATGACGCGCTTGCGCAACGTCGCGCCGCCGGACATGTTGACGACGGCCAGCCCGCCTTCGAACAGCGACACCCGCTGCGTGATCGTGCCCTCGGTGATCACGAAGTCGACGAGCGGCTTCGGCAGACGCCCGTCGATGAGCTGCGTCCCGAGCGCCTGCACCGCGCCCGCGAGCTCAGGGATCTCGTACTTTTTCATCTGCCGCTGCCGCAGGTTCGGCATCGGCGTCGCGATGGCCGAGTTCTCCGGCGCCGGATCGACTTTCGTGATGTCGTGCTGCGCGGACGCGAGAGGCGCGAGCAGCGCGGTGAGCACGAGGACGGAGACCCGGGGCATGGAAGGATGATACGCCTACCGGACTGCGCCTACTGCTCTGCCTACGTCGCGCCCAACGGCCGCGTGGCGTCCGCCACCTCGGCAACCCCTACCGCATTCTTCGTCGTCGACTTCACGCGATACATCGCGGCATCCGCCTGGCGGATGAGTCCTTCCTTCGTAATCCCATGCGTGGGGTACGTGGCGATGCCGAAGCTGGCGGTGATGGAGACTTCGATGTTGGCGTCGATGTGGAGCGGGGTCGCGGACATCGCGCGGGAGATGCGGTTCGCGACCATCACGGCTTGTTCCTGATCGGTCTGCGGAAGGATCACGCAGAACTCGTCGCCGCCGAAGCGCACCACTTTGTCGATGCCGCGCACGGCGCCGAGGATGCGCTTCGCCACTTCCTGCAGCGTGCGCGAGCCGCTGAGGTGCCCGTAGAAATTGTTCACCATCTTCAAGTCGTCGAGGTCGAGGAAGATGATGCTGAACAGCGTGCCGTAGCGGCGCGAGCGCTCGATCTCCTCGTCGAGGTACGTCTCGAAGAAGCGGCGGTTGTAGGCCTTCGTCAGATCGTCGCGCATCGCCAGGTCGCGGCTGCGCGTGAGTTGATAGATGTTGCTCAGCACCTGCGCCACGGCATTCAGGTAGCGCGTCACGCTCGACGTCGTTTCGTCGCGCAGCGTGTCGCCCGCGCGCAGCGGAATCTTGATGACGCCGAGCAGATCCTCGCCGACCTGGAGGGGCATGATCATCATGCCGTCGCCGCGTCCGTCGCGCGACGTCGCGAAGAGCTGCGGCGACGCCAGTGCCGACTGCAGCACATCCGGAGGGACGCCCGGCAGGAACTCCCCTGTCTCGCGATAGCCGGGATCGTTGCTGTAGCTCACGACGTAACGTTCGAGACGCGGGTCGTGCAGGAACAGCGAGCCGGTGGCGAGTCCGAGGAGGTCGAGGACTGTCGTGGTGATGCGCTCGGAGACTTCCTCCGCGTCCACCATCGTCATCAGCTCGTGGATCTGGCGGAGATACGCCGACTCCTGTTCGAGCTGCGCCGCGTGCACGGCCGCATCCGCGAGATCCGCCGCGAACGCGAGGTACTCGGACGGCGCGCGCAAGAACGCATCGCGTTGCAGACGCAGCTCGCCGTTGCGGCGTTCAGGTGGCGGCGCGGCGTCGGAGAGAATCAGGCGCACGACGCTCTTCCCGTTCGGACGCTCGAGGCCGCCGTCGACGATCGCCAGACGGCAACCGTCGCGCGAATCACCGTCGTCGGCGAACGTCCACCCGGGACACGCTTCGCGCAGCCGGGCCGCGAGCTCGGTGCCCTCGCTGTAGATGCCGACTGGCTGCGGGTTCATCGACGTAAACCGTTCGATTCTAAGACAAGATGGCGCAACGCCATGCGTATTGCACAGATCATCCTCCCGACCGCTTCCGAATACGAGAAGAAATCGCAACGCGCCGATTTCGCGGCTCTGGCCGGGCAACACGAAGTCGTGGTCATCGCGCCGGAGGACGCGGCGGTGAGCGGCGCGCACGTCGCGCATGTGTTCGCGACCGGCGAGTTGCCGCGCGCGTCCTTCCGCAAGTTTCCGCTGCCTTATGTTTCGGCCGCGGACATCCGTCAATCGCGATGGCCGTTCGGTCGCGCGGTCGCGCCGGATTACGTCGTCTCGCCCGTGCTCGAGAAAGTCGAGCAGAGTCGCTTTCAGCCGCTGCCCGAGGTCGTCGAAGACGCGTATTTCGAAGCGCGCGCAAGCCTCGCCGGACGCAACGTCATCGGCAGTTTCGCGCGCGAGTCGGCGCGCAACATGGTCGAGCAGACGCTCGCGCGCATCCACCGCTTCCGCGATGACGTCTCGTGGCGCGTTTTCGATCGCACTCCGGCGCCGGACGATCTCGCGTCGGTAGACGTCTGGGCCGATCCCGCGGTCGACGATCTCGACTTCGACGGCTTCGTCGCCGAGGCGTTAGTCGTTGGCCTGCCAGTAGTTGCGGCGCGCACGCCGATCAACCTCCTGCGCCTCGAGCGCGGCCGCACCGGCTTCCTCGTCCCGCCGCGCGATCCGAACGAGATGACTCATGCGATACTAGCCGCCCTGTTCAAGAGAGAGGCGTACGAGGGCAGGGTCAGCGCGGCTCGGCAGACGGTTTCGAAGTTCCGCTCCCGGCAGCGCATTCGCGTCCTCGCGCACATGTACGAAACGTTGATTTCATGAGTCTCCTCCACGATCTTCCCAACCCGCAGCGCCGCGCAATCGACGTCATCCGGGAAGTCGCGGTGGAGAAGGAGTGCCGCCCGTTTCTCGTTGGCGGTCCCGTCCGCGACCTCCTCCTCGGCCGCACGGTCATCGACGTCGATCTGACGCTCGAGGAAGGCGCGTCGACGCTCGCCCGCGCGCTGGCGAAGCGCGTCGAGGGACGCGTGCGCTCGCATCCGCAGTTCCTCACGTACAAAGTCGTGGCGAAGGAGTTCCCGGTCATCGACATCACGACGGCGCGCAAGGAGCGGTATCGCCATCCCGGCTCGCTGCCCGCGGTGACCGCGGGACGTTTGAAGGACGATCTCCTGCGCCGCGACTTCTCGATCAACGCGCTCGCGCTCGATGTGCTGAACGGGACGCTGCACGATCCGACGAAGGGCGAGCAGGACATCGCGGCGCGCGTCGTGCGCGTGCTGCACGACAAGAGCTTCACCGACGATCCAACGCGCGTCTTCCGCGCGATTCGCCTGGCGACGCGACTTGGCTTCTCGATCGATGCCCGCACGCGCGAGCTGATGCGCGCGGCGATCGACGCGGGCGCGCTGACGACGGTGTCGCGCGAGCGCATCTGGCGCGAGCTGTTCCTGGCGATGGACGAGGAGGACGCGCCGGGGGTGCTGGTCGCGCTGGCGGAGCACGGCGCGTTGCAGGTGCTCTTCGGACGCCGCGGCAACGGCGACCTGCGCGCGCGACTGGATGCGGTGCGCGAAGAAATCGCGCACAACGCGGACCTCGATCGCTACGTGCTGTACACGGGCATGCTGCTGCGCGGCGACGCGTCGCCGATCGACTTCGAGGGCTCGGGCTTCTCGCAGAAACGCGCGCGCGCGGTGGTCGAGATCGCGAACGATCTCGCGCGCGTGAAGGACTCGCTCGCCGCCGCGCGCGAGGAGCGCGACCGCTTCCGCATCTACCGCGACATCTCCCCCGAGATGCTGACCGTCATCGCCTCGGAACGCCCCGAGGAGGTGCCGCACATCCGGCGGTACCACGACTTCGAGAACTTCAAGCTCCCGCTGCGCGGCAACGATCTCGAAGTGCCCGGCGGCCCGCACGTGGCCAAAGCGCTCGAGCAAACGCGCGAGGCCGTCTTCAACGGACGCATCGCGCCGGAAGAGGCGCGCTCCTACGCGCGCGAAGTGGCGCGACGGCTGCTCGAGGAGTAGCGCCCAATGTCCGACAACCTCTCCATCACCGGCGAATTAGCCGAGACCACGGTCCCGGATCTCATTCGTTCCATCGTGCGCAGTAGCGAGACCGCCATCCTTTCGCTCGATGCGGTGAGTCGGAACGACACCATCTACTTTCATGAAGGGCGCATCGTGTTTGCGTCGAGTACCGATCCGGACATGGGGCTTGCGGAGACGTTGCTCGCGGCGGGGGAGTTGAACATTCAGCAGTACCAGACCGCGATGGAACGGCTCGTCGTCGCGCGGCGGATTGGGGCGTTGTTGTGCGAGCTCGGATATCTCAAGCCGGACGAGCTCACGCGGGCGGCGGAGCGGCAGGCGAATGCGATCGTGCTCGATGCGATGTCGTATCGCACCGGTGCGTACACGATCGAGTTCACGAGCGACTTTCCCGAAGGCATCATCACGCTGCCGTTGTCGACCGAGCGACTCATCCTCGACGGCGTGCGGGGCATTCCGTACTGGTCGCTCGTCACGCGCGGCGTCGGACGCCTCGAGCGCACGCTCGAACAAGTCCCCGACGCCGACACGCGGACGTTTCAGCTCGAGCTCACGGAAGACGAGAGTCACGTGCTCAATCTGCTGTCCGAGCCGCAGAGCATCGAAGAGTTGTGCGCGCGCAGCTACCTCTCGAACTTCCACACCCTCCGCACCGTCTGGGGACTCCTCGCCGTCAACCTCATTCAAGACGCGGAAGTCAGCGCCGTCGATGAGAAGCGCGCGGCGGTCGAGAACGAATACGAGCTCGAGGCGCTGGTCGAGAAATACAACTCCATCTTCCAGCGCGTCTTCGCGCTCGTCTTCGGCAAGATCGGCGATCACGTCTACGACTTCATGGATCGCGTGGTCCTGCATCTATCGCCAGAGACCATGCCCTATCTCAGCGGC
>DATELS010000410.1:0-10640 GCA_035276365.1 Thermoanaerobaculia bacterium | reverse complement strand
CATTTCGGGCGAAGACGTGATCGCCGTCCTCGAGTTTTTTCTGAGCGAGCCGCGGGAAGAGGACGAGCGGCTGGTGCAGGTTATCGCCGCGGTCGCGGCGCAAATCGGACAAGTCATCGACCGCAAGCGCGCCGAGGAATCTTCGGGGTCGATCTCGACTGCCGCTGCACATTCTGTAATGCATCGAGTCTCCGCCACCTCGGCTATGACCAGTCTTCCGAGCTGCTCGGACGGGAAATCCGCGCGTTCGTCGAACATAGCGGCGCGGTCCTACAGTCATTGAAGGTCCCGGCGAACGTCTTTTCGGAGGAAGACCTGTTCTGTCGCAAGGACGGCGTGAAGTTTCCGGCCGCCTACTGGGCGTATCCGATGTTTCTCGAAGGCACGCACATCGGCGCGGTCGTGACCTTTCTCGACATTACGGAGCGCAAGCTCGCCGACCAGTCGCTTCCATGGTCGGAGGAGCGGTTTCTCAAGGCGTTCCAGGGAAGTCCTGAGCCCATTTCGATCTATCGCCATCGCGACGGCGTGATCCTCGAAGTGAACGAGCGCTGGCAATCGATTTACGGCTACAGCTGTGCACGATCTTTCTTCACCGCGACATCACGGAGCGCAAGACGGCGGAAGACGGTCTCCGCGCATCGGCCGAGCAATTGCGCGCGCTCTCTTCGAGGCTGCAGCGGGCGAGGGAAGAGGAGAGCATGCGCATTGCGCGCGAGATTCACGACGAACTGGGCTCGCAGCTCACCAGTCTGCGCTGGGAGCTCGAAGGACTGGCGAAGTCGTCGAGCTCCGAGGTGCGAACGAAGGTGGGCGAGATGCTGGAGCTGACCGACACGACCATCGGCATCGTTCAACGAATCGCGTCCGAATTGCGCCCGACGGTTCTCGACATCCTGGGACTGGTCGAAGCGATCGAATGGCACGCGCAACAATTTCAGGAGCGAACCGGAATCGCCGTCCGCCTGGATGGCCCTCCCGAAATCGCGGGCCTGAGCGCGGAGCAATCGATCGCGGTCTTTCGCATTTTTCAGGAGGCGCTGACGAACGTCCTTCGCCACGCGCAGGCGACGCGGGTCGACGTCATGATGAGCGAGGATTCCGGCGCATTCGAATTCACAGTGCGCGACGACGGACGGGGAATCACCGAGGAAGAGAAGTCCGGTCTACAGTCGATCGGCGTTCTCGGCATGCGCGAGCGCGCGCTGCTCGTCGGCGGCGAGTTGGACGTGCGCGGCGTCGAGGGCGAGGGGACGACGGTGAGCGTGCGGATTCCGCTGTAGTCGCGCGCGGTCTGCTACACTCTTCCCGTGCGTGGGTGGGTGTGGCTCCTGGTTCTTCCGGTCGCGGTTCTCTCCGCGGCGCCCACCGCTCCGCAGTCTCCCATCGCGGTCGCTCGATTGTCGGCCGAGGTGCGGGCGGCGTTGACGCGCGACTACGACATCGAGGTCAGCGTGCTCGCGCATGACGGCGATGCGTGGACGCGTCTCGCCAAGCGCGTCACCGGCGACGCCGCGAACTGGGAAGACCTCGCCGCGTTCAATCAGGCCGACGAAAACCTCCAGACCGATCATCCCGTGCGCGTGCCGTTCGCGCTCCTGCGCGCGAACCTGCAGCGCGACATCGTCTCCACGCTCTTTCCTCTCGATCGCAAAACCGAAGATGGCTGGATGCACACCGTCGTCGGCGCGCGCGGCATCGAAGGCGAGTCGCTGTGGAAGATCGCCGAGTGGTTCACCGGCGACGGCGCGAACTACACCCTCATCCGCAAAGCCAACCCGAGTCAGGGACTCTCCACCCGCAAAGGCGACGTGATCCTCATTCCCAAACGGCTGCTCACCGCCGCATTCGGCGGGAGCTCGGAGGAAGAGAATGCACAGAAGACGGCAGCGGAGGTTCGGAAACCAGCGGACGATGCGGCTCAGCGTGCAGCAGCGGATGAAGATGTACCGGAGGCGGCTCCGGCATCCGTGGGAGTCGCGTCGCTGACGCCTTCGCTGGTCTATGACCGCAGTGCGTCCGAGCCGCATGCCGTCTATCGATTGCAGAAGGGCGAGGCGCTGTACTCGTCCGTCGCCATTCGATTCACCGGCCGCGTCTTCGCGAAGGACGTGTACGACGTCATCGATCGCATCGTGAAGTTCAACGACATCGAAGACGTCGCGCGCCTGCCCGTCGGCTATCCCGTCAAGATTCCGATGGACCTCCTGTTGCCCGAGTACCGGCCGCAGGACGATCCGGCGCGCGTCGCGAGCGAGACGACGAAACGCGAGAGCGCGAAGGTCGCGCGACGCACGCGCGCCGCGGGACTCGCGGGCGTGCGCGTCGTGCTCGATGCGGGACACGGTGGACGCGACGTCGGCACCGAGCACGAGGACGTGTGGGAGTCGACGTACGTGTACGACGTCGCCTGCCGCCTCAAGCGCATTCTCGAAAACGAGAGCGCGGCGCGCGTGTCGATGACGACGAAGTCGAAGAAGAACGGCTTCACCGTCGCGGACAACAACGTGCTCACCGGCGCGAGCGATCACTTCGTGCAGACCACGCCGCGGTATCTCCTCGATGACGCGATCGTCGGCGTGAACCTGCGCTGGTATCTCGCGAACTCGATCTTCCGCCGCGCGATCTCCACCGGCGTGCCGAAGGAGAAGGTGATCTTCCTCTCCATCCACGCGGACTCGCTGCATCCTTCGCTGCGCGGCGCGATGGCGTACATCCCGGGCGCGAGTTTCACCATGGGCTCATTCACGAAGCGCGGCGACATCTACCTGACGCGCGCGGAAGTGCGCGAGCAGCCGAAGGTGACGTTCTCGCGCGACGAGGCTTTGGAAGCCGAAGGACTCTCGCGCGATCTCGCGCAGTCGATCATCGGCTCGTTTCAGAACAACGCGCTGAAGGTGCATCCGTTCGCGCCCGTGCGCGACAACGTGATCCGCGGCGGCAAGGAGTGGGTGCCGGCGGTGATCCGCCACAATCAAATCCCCACCCGCCTCCTCCTCGAGATCTGCAACCTCGGCAATGACCGCGATCGCGAGTTGATCAAGACGAAGAAGTATCGCCAGGAGCTCGCGCAGGCGATCTACGAGGGCATCGTCAGCTTCTACGCGACGCAGGAGAACGCGCCCGCGGTCGTGGCGTCGAGCCAGAGCCGCTAGTTACACGCGCACTTCAGATAGTCCGGCACGTACATCTTCGTGAACCCGCACCAGTAACCCTCCCACTGCGCGAGCGCCTCCTGCGACTGCTGCGCTTGTTCCGACGACGTGTGCGCGAAGTACTTCGCGCGCGTGGTCGTGTCGTCGTGAATCGAAGCCGCGAGTTGCGTCAGCGTCGCGAGATCGTACGCGCGCTTCCCGTACTCCTCATCGAACGCGTACTCGCGCGACCACGGCAGCGCGACCGCGGGAAGGTGGTACGCCGTGTAGTCGACGACCGCGCCGTCGCGCTCGACCTCCACCACCTCGAACGCGGGATTGTTCCCGAACACCGGCGAGATCGACGGCGCGATGTGGATGAAGTCCCCGCCTGCGAAGCGGAACTCGTCCTGATGCGTGTGACCGGCCCACGATCCGAGGATCGTGTTGCGATGCGCGGAGGCGATGCGCAGGTACTTCTGCGCGTAGTCGTCCTTCCAGAACGTCTGCGCCTTCACGTTCGGACACGCACCGCCGTACGTCACCGTGTCGTACACGTCCATGCCGGGCGGGATGTGAAACAGCAGCCACACGCGCTTGTGCTCGACGCGCGCGAGATCGAGCTCCGCGTCCAGCCATTCGAGCTCGCGCAGACCGGGATCGGGTCCCGGTGTGCCGCACGGGTTCGAGTAATTCGTCGAGAAGAAATTCGTGTTCAGCGCGATCACGCGCACGCCGCGGAGGCTCGGCACGTCGACGTGGTAGTAGCCGCCGGCCGGAAAGCGTCGATCGAAGGAGCGCGAGACCACCGTGTCTTTCCACGTGTTCGCGAAGTTCCGGAGGAACGCGCTGTTCGGCGCGACCGCGTAGTCGCCGCAGTCCGAGTCGTTGTTGCCGAGCGTCGGATACACGCGCACGCCGGGATACGCCTTGCGAAACGCCGACGCGACGTACGCGATCGTCTTTCCGACGAACGCCATGTACGCGTCGTGGCTCTTGTCTGTCGCCAGCGACTGGTACGTCTTGTCGAACTTGTGCGCGAGAAAGTCGCCCGAGATCAGCACGAATGCCGGCGACGGAATCTGCTTCTTCATCTGCGCCATCGCCGACCGGAAGAGCGCGTCGTTGACGTCGCTGCCCGCAGGGCTGAACGCGGTCGATGCCGACGATGCGAAGATCGACTCCCACTCCGAGACGTCCGCCGTCTCCAGCTTCGCGACGAGTGACGGATCGGCGAACGGGTTGAAGTGAATGTCCGACACGGACAGAAACTTCTCCGCGCCCGCGGCGGACAGAGACCCGGCGAGCAGGAACACCGCAACGACTTTTTTCATGATCCATCTATGGTACGCGCGGCGCATATAATCCGCGCCCGCAATGCCGCGTTCTTTCGAAGGCGATCTCTCCGCAAAAGGTCTGCGCATCGCGATCGTCGCCAGCCGCTTCAACGACGAGATCGTGGCGAAGCTGCTCGCCGGCGCGCTCGATTGCCTCGCGCGTCACGGCGCCGCGGACGACGCGATCAGCGTCTATCGCGTGCCGGGCGCCTTCGAGATTCCGACGCTCGTCTCCGCCCTCATCTCCCGCGCCGACTCCGACGCCATCGTCACCCTCGGCTGTCTCATTCGCGGCGACACGCCGCACTTCGACTTCATCTCCTCGCAGGTGACGCACGATCTCTCGCGCGTCGCCGTCGACGCGAAGTTCCCGGTCGCGTTCGGCGTCATCACCTGCAACACGCTCGAACAGGCGATCGAGCGTTCATCCTCGGGACGCAACAACAAGGGTTGGGAAGCAGCGCTGGCGGCGATCGAGATGGCCAATCTCTGGCGCGCGCTTCGCACCGAGGAGAAGTAGATGGGCGCCCGTCGCAAAGCGCGCGAGCTCGCGCTGCAGATGCTCTTTCAGCACGACATCTCCGGCAACCAGCCGGACCAGATCATCTCCACGTTCGAGGAGCTGCAGAAGTCGAAGCCGAACACGCGCGAGTTCGCGACGAAGATCTTCCGCGGCACCGTCGATCACGTCTCCGAGATCGACGAGATGATCCAGAACCAGGCCGAGAACTGGCGGCTCTCGCGCATGGCCGCCGTCGACCGCAACATCATCCGCATGTCGGTCTACGAGTTCCTGCACGAGACGGACACGCCGAAGCTCGTCATCATCGACGAGGCGATCGAGATCGCGAAAAAGTTCGGCACGCAGAAGTCCGGCCAGTTCATCAACGGCATACTGGACGGGATATTGAAACGCTACAATCTCGCGGGTGCTGAACAGGAATAAGGGCGCGTCATGAGTCTCCTCGGCCGGCTCGAGGACCTCTCGCTCACCGACATCGTCCAGATCGTGTATCTCTCGCGCCGCACCGGCGTGCTGGAGATCATCAACGAGAAGGGACGGCACACCGTGATGTTCCGCGGTGGACTCGTCGTCAACGCCGGCTCGCCCGAGCAGCCCGACCTCACCGGATTCCTCGTCGCGTACGAGTTGATCACTCCCGACAACGCACGCCTCATCCGGCAGATGGAGGAGAAGGGGATTCCGCCCGGCACGTCGACGGTCGAGATGAATCTCCTCTCGCGCGACGATCTGTCCGAGGCGATTCGCCAGCGCATTCTCAGCGTCGTCACGCCGCTGCTGCAAAGCAAGGAAGGGGAGTTCAACTTCATCCTCAGCGAGACGATGAGTGCGATCGATCTCGAATATGAGCCGGACGAGATTTTCAAAGACGGCGGCTTCGCGCCGAACCGTCTCCTCGGCGCCGGCGACGGCGAGAAGATCAAGCCTCTGCGCGGACTCGAAGAGTCGTTGAAGGTGGGGAAGGCGCTGCTGCGCGGCTCTGCTCCCGCCGAGGCCACGCCGGCCTCGTTGAACCTCGGACTCGGCGCCCCGATCGAGCCGCTCGAGCCGCTCGCACCGATCGCGCCGCTCAAAGTGGCGAAGTTGCCCGGCACCGCACCGACGGCGACCGACAACGTCGTGCCGTTTCCGTCGCGCGAGGAGTTCACGCCGATCGAGGAACTGCCGCCCGAGACCGCCGCGCCGCCGCCCGCTCCCGCGAATCCGCAGGCGCGCTCGGGACAATTCAAAGTCGCGGGCGGGTTGTTCGAAGTCGAGTCGCCCGAGGCGCAGTTTCGCAACGTCGTGTTGTTCGAGCGCAATCCGCTCGTGCGCGTTGCGGCGCGGCGCGCGTTCACAAAACACGGCGTGAAGATCTTTCAGTACGGCGCGCTCGAAGACGTGCGCGGCGCGATGACCGATCTCTTTCGCGCGAACAGCTTCTTCGTCACGTTCCTCGAGCTGACGGAAGACGAGTCGTCCGTGAAGCTGATGCAGCAGGTGAAGCGAAAGAATCCGAGGCTGCCGGTCGTGCTTGTCGATGCCGAGGCCGATCTGCGCCGGCGGCATGATCTGCTGCGCGCGGGCGCCGATCTCTATCTCACCAAGCCCACGCCCGCGCGGTTGCAGCCGGGACTCGCGGAGGAAGAGCTCGCGCTATTCGCGGACGAGCTCGTGCTGTTCGCCGAGCGCTCGTTCGAGCAGTGGGAGCAGCTCACCGGCGGCGGCGTCGAGGCCGGGAAAAAGTTTTACGAGATGGCGAGCAAGGAGACGGTCGATCGCTCGTTCGGACTCCTGCGCCAGCTCATCAACGAGCTGTCGAATCCGAACGACATCGGACAAGTCTCCGCGACGATTCTTCGCCTGTCGGCGGAGTATCTCGATCGCGGCGCGCTCTTCATGGCCGCCGACGACGAGTTCGTCGGCCTCGGCGGCTTCGGCATCACGGGCGGCGGCGACGACATGAACGCGCGCGTGCGCAATCTGCGCATCCGCCGCGGCGAGCCTTCGGTGCTCGCGGACGTCGTCACCGCGCGCGAGCCGCATCGCGGAAAGATACGCCGCACTCCCATGAACATGGAGCTCATCGACCGCCTCGGCGGCCTCCTGCCGACCGAGGTTGTTGCACTTCCGATCATGCACGCGAATCGCGCCATTGGTATCCTGTACGGCGATAACGCCGAACATCGGGCGCCGATCGACAGCATGACCGGTTTGGAGATCTTCCTCTCGCAGGCGGGCTATGCGTTCGGCAACGCGGTGTTCGCATCGGAGCGGGCGGGGCGGCACTGACGATGAAGATCCTGGTAGTCGAAGACTCGACCTCGATGCGCGCGTACCTCACGACGCTGATCGAAGCGGGGACGGAGTCGTACGACCTCGAAGTCGTCGAGGCGGCCAGCGGATTCGAGGCGCTGAAAACGCTCCCGCATCACAAGTTCGACGCCATCCTCACCGACATCAACATGCCCGACATCAACGGGCTGGAGCTGGTGAGCTTTCTCAAGAATCATCCCGTCTATCGATCGATCCCGATCATGGTGATCTCGACGGAGTCGACGGAAGAAGACCGCCGCCGCGCCGCGGCCCTGGGCGCCGAGGAGTATCTGGTGAAGCCGTTCCAGGCGGGTGACCTCGTGGAGAAGCTGCGCCGATTGCTGAGAGTCGCGTAGCGCCGGTCCAAATGGCGAAAGAAGACGACCGCGCACGAGAAGAGTTCACCAGCGAGGCCGAGGAACTGCTCGACACGCTGTCGCGCGACCTGGTCGACTTCGAGGCGCAGGGAAAGAACGTCCGCCCCGAGCTCGTGAACAAGATCTTTCGCGAGGTGCACTCGCTGAAAGGTCTCGCGGGCATGCTCGGCTTCGGCGACATCTCCGAGCTCTCGCACAGCCTGGAGGACATGCTCGATCGCCTGCGCATGGGCAAGGTCGAGATCACGAAAGACCTCATCGATCTGCTGTACGACTCCGTCGACAGCCTCAATCGACTCGTCATCGCCATTCACGATCCGTCGCTGAGCGGGCTCGTCGACATGACCGCGCTCACGAGCCGCATCCATCAGGTCATCACGCATCAGCCGCAGAAGAAGCACGACGATCCGTTCGCGGAACTCACGCTCGACGAACAGACGAAGAAGTCGCTGACCGAATACGAAGAGCATCGGTTGCTCGAGAACGTGCGCGCGGGTAAGTGCATCCTCTCGCTCGAAGTCACGTTCGACTTCAGCGACTTCGATGAGCGGCTGCGCGCGCTGACCGCGAATCTCAGTGAGGCAGGCGAAGTGATCTCCACGCTGCCCGCGATTCCCACGGGCAACGTCAACGGCATCGCCTTTCGTCTGTTGTATGGCTCGACGCTCGACGAGGCCGCGGTGCAGATTCTCGCGCCGGAGGCGAACGTCACGTCGCTGCGCAAGAACGCGCCGGCGACTGCTGCGGCAGCGCCGCAGCGCGCGGCGGCGGCCGCGCCCGCGTCCGCGGAACCGGCGATCGAAGAAGAGATGTCGCTGCGCTCGCTCTCGCAGACCGTGCGCGTCGACATCTCGAGACTGGATCACGTCATGAACATCGTGGGCGAGCTGATCATCGAGAAGACGCAGCTCGAGGCGCTGACGCGCGCCGTGTCGCAAGGCGCATCGGCGCAGCAGGCGCGCTTGACGTCGCACGAGCTCGGGAAAATCTCGCGCAATCTCGACCGCAAGCTCAACGAGCTGCAAAAGTCCGTCATCGAGATTCGCATGGTGCCGGTCGGGCAGATCTACTCGAAACTCGCGCGCACCGTGCGCAAGACCGCGCGCGAGTTGAACAAAGAGATCGAGCTCGTGCTGCGCGGCGAGGATACGGAGCTCGACAAGATGATGGTCGAGGAGCTGACCGATCCGCTGATGCACATCATCCGCAACGCGCTCGATCATGGGATCGAGTCGCCGGACGAGCGGCGCGCGGCGGGGAAGAATCCGGTCGGACGCGTGACACTGAACGCGTATCAGCAGGGCAACTCGGTCGTGCTCGACGTCACCGACGACGGGCGCGGCATCGATCCGGAGAAGATTCGCCGCGTGGCCGTGCAGCGCGGAATCGTCGGCGAGAAGGAAGTCGTCGACTCGCAACGCTCGCTCGAGCTGATGTTCACGCCCGGTTTCTCGACCGCGGCGGAGGTGAGCGAGATCTCCGGACGCGGCGTCGGACTCGACGTCGTGAAGAAGAACATTCAGGACCTGAAGGGTACGATCGACGTGATCTCGCGTCCCGGCGAGGGAGCGACGTTCCGCATCTCGCTGCCGATCACGCTGGCCATCATCCAGGCGCTGATCGTCGATGCCGGCGGCGAGAAGTTCGCGATTCCGCTGACGTCGGTCGAAGAGTCGCTGCGCATTTACTCGCGCGACATTCGCACGGTCGAGCGAAGAGAAGTGTTCACGCTGCGCGACTTCACGCTGCCGCTGCTGCGTCTCGCCGACGCGTTCGAGCTCAACGACGCGCACGATCACGGTCCGGACACGAAGTGGTTCGTCGTCGTCACGCGCGCGGGGGAGAAGACGATCGGCCTGCTCGTGAACGCGCTCGTGCGGCAGCAGGAAGTCGTGATCAAGTCGATCGGGCAGCGGTTGAAGACGATCCCCGGCATCGCCGGCGCGACGGAGATCGGCGAGAGCGAGATCGTGCTCGTCGTCGACGTCGGCTCGCTCATCGATCACTTCGGCGGACGCGCGCGCGAGGCGCGGGCGGTGGCGCGTGTTTGAAGAATTCTTCGGACTCGCCGCGAAGCCGTTCGGCAAGACGCCCGATCCGTCGTTCCTGTACGAGTCGCGGCAGCATCGCGAGGCGCTGGCGCGTCTCGAGTACGCGGTGGACGAGAAGGAGCTCGCGCTGCTCACGGGCGACATCGGCTCGGGCAAGACGACATTGAGCCGCGCGCTGCTCGATCGCATCGGCGACGCGCGTCCGGTGATCCTCGTGATCAATCCGCGGCTCACGCCGACGCAGCTTCTGCGCGCAGTCGCGAACGGACTCGGCATCGAGCCGGCGCGCTTCCGCAACGAGCTGCTCGATCAGATTCACACGAAGCTCTTCGAGCTGTACGAGGCGAAGCGCGAGCCGGTGCTGATGATCGACGAGGCGCAGCTCATTCCGTCGAAGGCGACCTTCGATGAGATTCGCCTGCTGACGAATTTTCAGCTCGACGATCAGAACCTGCTCAGCGTCGTGCTGATCGGACAGCCGGAGCTGGAGTCACGACTGGACCGCGACGCGTACGCGCCGCTGCGGCAGCGCATCGGCATGCGGTACGCTCTCGGCCCGCTCTCGCTGGAGGAGACGATCGCGTACATCGAGCATCGCATCCAGGTCGCCGGCGGGAGTCGCAACCCGTTCAGCCGCAAAGCCATGGAAGAGATTCACGCCCTCAGCGGCGGCATTCCCCGCCTGATCAACACGCTCGCGACGACGTCGCTCCTCGACGCCTTCGGCGAGGACGCGGAGACGATCGACCCGCCGCGCGTCAGCGCCGCCGCGCGCGAGCACCGCATGGAGCACGCGCATGGTTGATCTGGCAAAGATCCGCAAAAAGGCGAAGAAGAAAGAGGGGACCGCCGGCGTCCCGCCGGCTGGCGCGGCGGCGTCCCCGCCGCCGCCTGTCGTTGAGCCCCCAAGCGGCGGCGAGGAC
>DATELS010000409.1:0-7231 GCA_035276365.1 Thermoanaerobaculia bacterium | reverse complement strand
ACAACGACGGCAACATGGTCCCGCTCTCCGCGGTGACGACGGGGCGACAGACGTCGGGACCGGAGTACATCCAGCGCTTCAACCTCTATCGCGCGGCGCAGATCACCGGCGCCGCCGCGCCGGGCTACAGCTCGGGACAGGCGATGAACGCGCTCGAGGAGGTCGCGCGTCAAACGCTGCCGCGCGAGATGGGCTACGACTGGTCCGACCTCTCGTTCCAGGAGAAGAAGGCGTCGGGCACGACGGGCCGCGTGTTCGTGATGTCGATGATCTTCGTCTTCCTGATTCTCGCGGCGTTGTACGAAAGCTGGTCGCTGCCGTTCAGCGTCCTGCTCTCCGTTCCCGTCGCCGTGTTCGGCGCATTCCTCGGACTCCTGATGCGCAAGTTCGACTTCGATGTGTACGGGCAGATCGGTCTCGTCGTGCTGATCGGACTCGCGGCGAAGAACGCGATCCTGATCGTCGAGTTCGCGAAGGCGGAGCTGGAGAAGGGACGCGATCTCGTGAGTGCCGCGCTCGAAGGCGCGAAGCTGCGACTGCGCCCGATTCTCATGACGTCGTTCGCGTTCATCCTCGGCTGCGTGCCGCTGTGGCTCGCCAGCGGCGCCGGCGCCGCCGCCCGCAAGATCCTCGGCACGGTCGTGATCTCGGGGATGCTCGCCGCGACGCTGCTCGCGATCTTCCTCATCCCCGTGCTGTACGTCGTCGTCGAGCGCATCGCGGGAACGGAGAAGAAGCTCGCCGCGAAGCGCGCGGAAGAACCGCTCGTGGTCGAGGGAGCGCACTCATGAAGAGGCTCGTGTTGTTGGCAAGCCTCGCACTCGCGGCGTGCACGGTCGGTCCGAATTACAAGAAGCCGGCGGTGCCGGTACCCGATCAGTTTTACGGTGCGATAGAAACGTCGGAGGAGTCGCTCGGCGACGCGAAGTGGTTCGACGTCTTCGGCGATCCCGTGCTGCGTTCGCTGATCGAGGAGGCGGAGCGCAACGGCTACGACGCGCGCATCGCCATCACGCGCGTGGAAGAAGCGCGTGCGCGGTATGGCATCGCGGGCGCGGCGCGATTCCCGGAAGTCGATGCGCAGGTGCGCGGCGGATGGGGACACGCGAGCGGCGACACGGGCACCGCGATCACCGCGAACGTCGCGGCGGGTTGGGAGCTCGATCTGTGGGGACGCATCCGGCGCTTGAACGAAGCGGCGCGCGCGCAGTACCTGGCGAGCGAAGAAGGCGAGCGCGCGGTGCGGCTCGCGCTCTTGTCGGAAGTGGCGTCGGCGTACTTTGATCTGCGCGAGCTCGATGAAGAGCTGCGCATCGCGCGGCACAGCGTCGAGACGTTTCAGAGCACGTTCGATCTGTTCAATCGGCGCTTGCAGGGCGGAACTGCGTCGGCGGTGGAGACGTCGCGCGCGTCTGCATTGCTTGCCAACGCCCAGGCGCAGATTCCGCTGATCGAGAGCGACATCATCGCCACCGAAAACGAATTGAACGTTCTCCTCGGACGCGTTCCCGGTCCGATCGAGCGCGGCACGTCGTTGTCGCAGCAGGCCATTCCCGTCGATGTGCCGGCAGGATTGCCGTCCGCGTTGCTGCTGCGTCGTCCGGATGTGCGCGCCGCGGAGCAGGAGCTGATTGCGGCGAACGCGAACATCGGCGTCGCTGAGGCGGCGTTCTATCCGACCGTGTCGCTGTCCGCGCTGCTCAGCGACGGACCGGTGTATCGCGTGGAGGCGGGACTGCTCGCGCCGATCTTCAACGGCGGACGCCTGCGCAATCAGCGACGCGTGGCGGTCGCGCAGTTCCAGCGCGCGCTCGCGGAGTACGAGCAGTCCGTGACCGGCGCGCTCGCGGACGTGTCGACGACGCTCGTCGCGCTCGACAAGCTCCGCGTCGCCGAGGAGGAGCGCACGCGCGCGCTGCGCGCGAACGAAGAGGCGGCGCGACTCGTGTACCTGCGCTACAACTCCGGCCTCTCCGCATACTTTGAAGTGCTCGACGCGCTGCAGCAGACATTCATCGCCGAGAACGCGCTCGCGCGCACGCGCCGCGACCGGCTGGTCGCGCTGGTGCGGTTCTACCGCGCGTTGGGCGGCGGGTTTTAGGAGATACTTTCGCGCGCGGTCACGCGAATGCAATCCGTCCAGCAGCTCTTCGACCTCTCCGGCCGTGCCGCGATCGTCACCGGCGGCTCGCGCGGGCTCGGGCAGGAGATGGCGGAGGGGCTCGCGGAGGCGGGCGCGTCGATCATGCTCTGCGCGCGACGCGAGCAGTGGCTCGCGCCGACGCTCGATGAGATGCGCGCGCGCGGATTTCGCGTCGAAGGACGCGTGTGCGACGTCGCGGATGCGGCGCAGGTGCAGAGCGTCGTCGATGCGACGGTGAGCGCATTCGGTCGCGTCGACATTCTCATCAACAACGCCGGCATCTCGTGGGGTGAGCGGCCGGAGACGATGGCGCTCGAGAAGTGGCAGCGCGTGCTCGAGACGAATCTCACCGGCGCGTTCCTCTTCGCGCAGGCGGCGGGGCGCGTCATGCTCGACGCGAAGCGCGGCTCGATCATCAACATCGCCTCCGTCGCCGGACTCCGTTCCGCAACGCACGGTCCGCACTACGCGGGCTACGTCGCGAGCAAGGCCGGACTGATGGGACTCACGCGCGAGCTCGCGGCGTCGTGGGGACCGCACGGCATTCGCGTCAACGCGATCGCGCCCGGCTTCTTTCACTCGCGTCTCGCCGATCCGGTGATCGAGCACGTCGAGCCGGCGATTCGCGAGCGCAATCCGATTCCGCGCGTCGGCGCGGCGGGCGAGCTGAAAGGCGTCGCTGTCTTCCTCGCGTCCGACGCGTCGAGCTACATCACCGGCCAGACGATCGTCGTCGACGGCGGAGGCACCATTGTCTGACTTCACGATTCGCCGCGCGGTGGTCATCGGCTCCGGCACGATGGGCGGTGGCATCGCCGCGCACTTCGCGAACATCGGCATCCCGGTCTATCTGCTCGACGTCACGCAGCCGGTCGTCGCCGCATCGTTCACGCGGCTGAAGAAACACACGCCGCCCGCGTTCTTCACGCCCGACGCCGCGGAGCTGATCACGATCGGCAACCTCGGCGAGCACGAGTCGTGGATCGCCGAGGGCGACTGGATCATCGAGGCGATCGTGGAAGACCTCGCGCCGAAACGCGAGCTCGTCGCGCGCATCGATCGCCTGCGCAAGCAAGGCAGCATCGTCTCCAGCAACACCTCGGGCATCCCCATCGCGTCGATCGCCGCCGGCGCGTCGGACGACTTTCGCGCGCACTTTCTCGGCACGCACTTTTTCAATCCGCCGCGCTACATGAAATTGCTCGAAGTGATTCCGACGCCGGAGACGCGCGCGGACGTCATCGGCTTCGTTCGTGATTTCGCGACGGAACGCCTCGGCAAGTCGGTCGTGATCTGCAAGGACACGCCGAATTTCATCGCCAATCGTCTCGCGTCGGTCGGCGGCGCGTCGGTCGTCGACTTTGCGCTCGCGAATGGCTACACGGTCGAGGAGACCGACGCCATCGCCGGTCCGCTCCTCGGACGTCCCAAGACCGCCGCATTTCGCCTGCAGGATCTCGTCGGCCTCGACGTGTCGAGCGCGGTCGCGTCGAATCTCCACGCGCTCATCCCGCACGACGAGTCGCGCGACGTGCTGGCATCGCCGCACGTCGAGGCGCTCCGCAAATCGCAAACGGAGAAGAACCGCCTCGGCGACAAGAGCGGCGCGGGTTTCTACAAGAAGGGCGGGAAGGAGATTCTCTCGCTCGACTTCGCGACCGGCGAGTATCGCGCGCGCCGCGAGCCGGAGATCCCGTCGCTCGCGCAAGCCGCGCAGATCGCGTCGCTGCCGCAGCGAGTGAAGTTCGTGCTCGCGCAGGACGACAAGGCCGGCGCGATGGCGCGGCACATCCTCTTTCATGCGCTCGGCTACGCGGCGCAACGCGTGCCGGAGATCAGCGACGATCTGCCGAGCATCGACCGCGCCGTGCGCTGGGGCTTCTCGCACGACCTCGGCCCGTTCGAGTTGTGGGACGCGCTCGGCGTCGCGGAGACCGCGAAGGCGATGGAGAAGCACGGCGTCCCGGTCGCGCCGTGGGTGTGGGCGATGCTGGCCAGCGGCGCGACGTCGTTCTATCGCGATGGCGAGTCGTGGGATCCGCTTGCGCAAACGTACGTGGCGATGCGACACGATCCGAAGTCGCTCACGCTCACGCGCGACCTTGGTGACGGCATTCTCGGCGCGGACGGCGATCTGAACGACGCGCTCGATGAGCTGGAGCGCGGCGACTGGAAGGCGCTCGTGATCACGCCGCGCGTCGCCGATCGCGCGACGCTGCGCCGCATCCGCGAGTCTGCGAAGCCGATCGTCGCCGCGATCTCCGATCGCGTGCTCGGCACCGACGTGGACGTCGTGCTCGCGGCATCGAGCATCGTCGCCGCGGCGGAGACGTACATCGGCGCCGTCGTCCCGGGCAACGGCGCATGCACAGAGCTCGTGCGCCGCGTGATCTCGAAGGAGATGAGACAGAACCCGAGCGCTGACTCGGTGCCGGTGCTGCAGACGATGCTGCAGACGATCGCCATGCGCAAAGTCTCATCGAGCGCCGAGGAAGCGCGAGCTCTCGGCTTCCTGGACGAAACCGACACGATCGTGATGAATCGCGATTTCGTGCTGCACGCCGCGAAATGTGTAGCGACGGCCGCCCCCGGCCGTCGGCCCGCATCTTCGTACTACGCCGCCGGCCGCGACGCGCTCGCCGCGCTGCGCGCCGCGATCTTCATCCTCCAACAAGCGGGCTACGCGCGCGACGAAGACGCGAAGAACAGCGCGCGCATCGCGAACGTGTTGTGCGGCGGCGCGCTGTCGAGCGCGCAGTGGGTGGACGAGCAGCACTTCCTCGACCTGGAGCAATCGCTATGAACGACGCCGTCATCGTCGCTGGTCTGCGCACCGCGGTCGGCAAGGCGCCGCGCGGCGCGCTGCGGACGACGCGTCCCGACGACATGGCCGCGGACGTGATTCGCGCGCTCATGTCGCGCGTTCCGAACATCGAGCTCGACGACGTGATCCTCGGCTGCGCCACTCCGGAAGCGGAGTCGGGCTCGAACGTCGCGCGCATCGCCGCGTTGCGCGCGGGACTTCCGGACAGCACGCCCGCGGTCACCGTCAATCGCTTCTGCTCTTCCGGCTCGCAGACGATCGCCATGGCCGCGGAGCGCATCATGGCCGGCATGGCCGAGCAGATCGTCGCCGGCGGCACGGAGTCGATGAGCCTCGTGCGCGGCAACAATCGCTTCCGCCCGAATCCGACGCTCGTCGACGAGCGCCCGAACGTGTACCTGAGCATGGGGCTGACCGCGGAGAACGTCGCGCGCAAGTACAACGTCTCGCGCGAAGACGCCGATGCGTTCTCGCTGCGCAGCCATCAGAAGGCGCTCGCTGCGCAGGCCGCGGGGAAGTTCGCGCAGGACGGGATCGTGCCGCTCGAGGTGGAGATCGTCGAGCCGAACGGCACGCAGCGATTCACGTTCGACACGGATGAAGGTCCGCGCGCCGACACGACCGCGGAAGCGTTGGCGAAACTGAAGCCGGCGTTTCACGCGAAGGGCGTCGTCACCGCCGGCAACTCCAGCCAAACCTCGGACGGCGCGGCCGCGGTGCTGGTGATGTCGCGCGCACGCGCGGAGGAGCTCGGACTGAAGCCGCTGGCGCGCTTCGTCTCGTACGCGGTCGGCGGCGTGCCGCCGGAGATCATGGGCATGGGTCCGGTGGTCGCGGTGCCGAAGGCGCTGAAGCGCGCGGGACTCACGCTCGACGACATCGATCTCATCGAACTGAACGAGGCGTTCGCGTGTCAGGCGCTCGCGGTGATGCGCGAGCTCGGCATGAACGAGGAGAAGGTGAACGTGAACGGCGGCGCGATCGCGCTCGGACATCCGCTCGGCGCCAGCGGCGCGAAGCTCACCGTGCAGATCCTCGGCGAGATGCGTCGCCGCGGCTCGCGCTACGGCATGGTCACGATGTGCGTCGGCGGCGGACAGGGCGCGGCGACGATTTTCGAGAACCTGCAATGAGTCTGCGCGACGACGTCTTCGCCTTCGTTCGCGATGTCGTGATTCCCGCGGAGTCGCAGCCGCTGACGGAGGAGTTGATCGCGACGCTGCGTGAGAAGGCGCGTGCGGCGGGCATCTACGGTCCGCAACTTCCGCGCGAGTACGGCGGACTCGGGCTGAATTTCCTCGAGCTGTGCGACCTCTTCGAAGTCGCCGGCCGTAGTTTCCTCGGGCCTCTTGCGCTGCACTGCGCGGCGCCGGACGAGGGGAACATGCATCTGCTGTCTCTCTTCGCGAACGACGAGCAACGCCAGCGCTGGCTGCGGCCGCTCGCGGAGGGACGCATCCGCTCGTGCTTCGCGATGACGGAGCCCGCGCCGGGCGCAGGATCCGATCCGTCGATGCTGCAGACGCGCGCGACACGCATCGATGCTGGCTGGCAGATCGACGGACGCAAATGGTTCGCGACCGGCGCGGAAGGCGCCGCGTTCGCGATCGTGATGGCGCTGACGGACGAGAAGCGCGCGACGATGTTTCTCGTCCCGACCGACACGCCCGGCTATCGCTTCGTGCGCGCGATTCTGACGATGGGCGGACACGGCGTCGGCGGCCACTGCGAGCTCGCGTTCGAGTCGATGCTCGTGCCCGACTCCGCGGTGATCGGCGAAGTGGGCGCCGGCTTTCGCATGGCGCAGGTGCGGCTCACGCCCGCGCGACTCACGCACTGCATGCGCTGGCTCGGCATCGCGCAGCGCTCGCTCGAGATCGCCGCGACACGCGCGCGCGAGCGCGACGCGTTCGGGAAGAAGCTCGCCGAGCATCAGTCCATTCAGTGGATGCTCGCCGACTCGGAGATCGACCTGCACGCGTCGCGCGTGATGGTCATGGACGCCGCGCGCCGTCACGAGGCGGGCAGCGAGATCCGCCACGAGTCGTCGATCTGCAAGGTCTTCGTCGCGGAGGCGGTGAACCGCGTCATCGATCGCGCGATTCAAGTTTGCGGCTCCCTCGGCATCTCGTCCGATCTGCCGCTCGAGCTCTTCTATCGCGAGGCGCGCGCGTTCCGGATTTACGATGGACCGTCGGAGGTGCATCGCATGGTCATCGCGCGCGACGTGCTGCGGAGCGAGTCATGAGCCGGCGCTTCGAGAA
>DATELS010000408.1:0-2155 GCA_035276365.1 Thermoanaerobaculia bacterium | reverse complement strand
GAGTACGCGGGCGTGATGCCCATGACGTTGCGCTCTTTCTCCACGGTGCCGTAGCGCACGACCATGTTCGAGTCGGACACGGGCGAGACGACGTCGATCTCCTTCGCCTCCTTGCGCAGCACGACGGCGTCGGAGTACGTGAGGCCGTTGCTGGCCAGCGCCTTCGCGTCGAGGGTCACCTTGCCGGTCTGCTTGTTGCCGATCCAGATGCGCTCGATGCCGCCGCTGACGCGGTAGTACTTCATCGACGCTTCCTTGCCCGCGACGGAGAGAGAGAACGTGGCCACGATCGAGCCGGCGCCGAGGATGATGCCGACGAGCTGCAGCAGCGTGCGGCCGAAGTGGTCCTTGATGTCGCGGATGCCGTCGATGATCGCTTCGAGGATGAGCATGGCTTACTCGTCCAGTTCGCCGTCGACGATCACGCCGTCGACGATCTTGATGCGGCGCTGGGTGCGCGCGGCGATGACGGGGTCGTGGGTGACGAGGATGATCGTCTGTCCGGTCGATGCAAATTCTTCGAAGAGGCGGATGATGTCCGCGCCGGTTTTCTGATCGAGGTTGCCGGTGGGCTCGTCGGCGAGGATCATCGACGGCTGGTTGACGAGCGCGCGGGCGATGGCGACGCGCTGGCGCTGTCCGCCCGACAGCTCGCTCGGACGATGCTTCGCGCGATTCTTGAGACCGACGCGATCGAGCGCCTCGAGCGCGCGCTGGCGGCGCTCATCGCTGTCGATGCCGGCGTAGAGCAGTGGCAGCTCGACGTTTTTCCAGATCGTCGCGCGCGGGAGCAGGTTGAAGGTCTGGAAGACGAAGCCGAGCTTCTGATTGCGGATGCGCGCGAGCGCGCGTCCGGACATCGCCGCGACGTCCTCGCCGTCCAGCCAGTAGCGCCCTTCGCTCGGCGAGTCGAGGCAGCCGAGGATGTGCATGAGCGTGGACTTGCCGGAGCCGGAGGGACCGATGATCGAGACGAACTCGCCGCGATCGATCTGCAGGTCGACGCCCGCCAGCGCCTGCACGGCGTTCTCGCCGGAGTCATAGGTTTTCTTGATGCCTTCGAGTTGGATTAGCTTCTTGCCCGACTTCTCCGCGGACGGAGGAGCGGGCTCGGACTGTTGCCACGCTTCGAATTTGAATACGGCGCTCATAGATAGCTCTCAGTTCGCACGATCGCGAACTAATCCTCGTTATCTTCCTTGTCGCCCTTCGGCAAAGTCGGATCTTCCAAGGCGATCTCCTCGCCCGCTTTGAGCCCGCTCACGATCTCCACGTGCGCGGTGTCGGCGAGGCCCGTGACGACGACGCGCTTGTCGAAGAACTTCTTCCACGCGTCCTTGTCCGCCTTCGCGTCCTTTTGCTTGTCGTCGCTCTTCTTCTTCGCCTCTTCCGCGAACGCCTTCGGGTCGATGGCCTTCTTCACGTAGACCACTTCCTGATCGTCGCGCTTGAAGACCGACTCCACCGGGACGGCCAGCACTTTGTCCTTGCGCTCGCCGATCACTTCGATGTTCGAGGTCATGCCGGAGCGGAGCTCGCGGCCCTGCGCGTCGAGCCGGATCTCGACGTCGAACACGCGTACCTTCTCGTCGATGCGCACCGCGGGCGCGATGCGGTCGATCTTTCCTTTGAACACGACCTTCGGATACGCATCGAGCGTGACGCGCACCGGCATGGCCACGCGGATCTTGCCGATGTCGACTTCGTTCACGCCGGCCTTGACGATCATGCGCGAGGTGTCGGCGACGGTGAACAGCACGGTGCCCGCGTTGAAGGACGAGACGCCGGAGGTGATGGACTCGCCGATCTCGACGCCTTTCGTCAGGACGACGCCGTCCATCGGCGCGACGATGTTGGAGCCGCGGAAGTTCTCCGCCGACTGTCCGATGGGAATGCCGCTCTTCTCGACGAGCGCGTATTTCTGCTGCGACTTCTCGAACTCCTGCCGGGCCTCGAGGTACGCGGTCTCGGTGTCGCGATGCTGCTTCGGCGCGAGGAGTCCCTGCAGGAACAGTTTGTTGTCGGCCTCGAAGTTTTTCTTCGCCTCTTCGAAGCGGATCTGCGCGGACGAGAGGGAGTTCTTGGTGTCGGCGAGCGACTGCGCCTGATTGAGATCGGGCTCGACGCGCGCGAGCACTTCGCCGCGCTTCACGTA
>DATELS010000407.1:0-2018 GCA_035276365.1 Thermoanaerobaculia bacterium | reverse complement strand
GTCGAGTGCGAGCAGCACCACACGGTGCTGCCCGTCACCGACGTGCGCGCCGCGATCGACTTCTACACGACGAAGCTCGCGTTCTGGCTCGCCTTCTCGATCGGCGAGCCTCCCCACTTTGCCGGCGTCAACCTCGGCCGCGGTGCTCAGATATTTCTCAGCGCAGGGACGCCGAACCCGAACGGCGTCTGGATGTACTTCGTGATCGACGACGCCGACGCGCTGTACGACTTCCATCGCGCCGGAGGGGTGGAGATCATCGCGCCGCCCGGCGATCGCGAGTACGGATTTCGGGATTACCGCATCCGCGATCTGTACGGCTACGAGATCGAGTTCGGACACCGTCTCGAACGCTAGCCGATCGAGTCGAGGATCTCCTCCATCGTCGAGCGGCGGCACGTGTACATCGGCGTATCGCGCACGGTGTACTTCGACGACTCCGTCTCGCGCAGCTCCTGCACGAGATCGAGGAACTCCTCGGGCGCGTCCGCCTCGAACGCGACGACGAAATCCTGATCGTCGAGGCCGAACGAGTACGTCGTGTTGATCTTCACGCGCGGGTACTTGTGCCCGATCGCGATGTGCTCGTTCATGATGCGCTGGCGCTCGCCCATCGGCAGCAGGTACCAGTCGCGTGTCTTCACGAATGGATAGACGAAGAGGAACGGGCGCTTGCCGGGGACGATGCGCAGGCGGCGGCCTTCCTGCGCCTCGTGCACGTGCTCGTCGACGTACTGCGAGTGCTTCGTCATCGCGAGGAACGACTGCGGGATCTCGATGTAGCGGCCGAGGATGGAGTGATTCATGTCGGCGACCATGCGCTGGAACGGATCGATGTCGTAGCCGATGCGCCAGAGCATGAAGTCGACGCCGGCCTTCAGTCCGACCGTGGAGTACGGCAGCACGATCATCGGACCCTGGTAGCGCTTCAGGATCTCCGCGAACTCGCGCTTCGCGTCCGCCTTGGTGTTCGCATCGAGCATGCGGAACGCGCGGTCGACGCGGAAGAACATGAAGTTGACGAACTGGCGCGCGTTGGCATTCGGCGCGGCGGCGGTCTGCGGCTCGGGAGCGGTGGTGGTTGTTGTCATGACGGTGGAGATTCTATCGGTTACGATGCGAACCCGTGGCGACTCGCGCGAATCCGACGCATGCCGCGCCTTCGACGGCGCGTTCGTACCAGCAGCTTCTGACGAAGCTGCTGCGGCATGGCGCCTATCCGCAGCTCCGCAAGATCATCGAGAAAACGCTGCCCGCGGACTTTTCTCCTGTGCTGCCGCTGCTGCTCGAAGAAGACCGCAAGCGCATCTTCTCGCTCCTCATCGAGTCGGGCAAAGCAGGTCGCGCGATCCTCGAGCTCGACGAGGTCGATCTGCACGAGATCCTGGAGTCGCTCGACGACTCCACGATCGCGTCGATCTGCTCGTCCTCCGCGCCCGATGACGCCGCGGACCTGCTCGACTTTCTCGACGACGAGCGCCGCACCCGCATCCTCGAGCTCCTCGGCGCCACCCAGGGCGCGAAGCTCGAGTCGCTGCTCGAGGGTGAGGAAGAGACCGCCGGCTCGCTGATGAACACCGAGTTCCTGGCGCTGGTCGAGGAGATGACCGTGGCGCAGGCGATCGAGGCCATCCGCCAGTACCCGCGCAAGGAGTCGTTCTTCTACTGCTACGTCGTCGACGCCGAGCAGCACCTGGTCGGCGTGCTGTCGCTGCGCAACCTGATCCTCGCCAATGCCGCGGCCGAGCTGAAGGACATCATGGTCCAGAGCGTGGTCCGCACGCAGATCGACTCCAGTCCGGAAGAGGTCGCGCAGCTGGTCTCCAAGTACGACCTGCTGTCGATCCCGGTCGTCGACACGCAGAACCGGCTGGTGGGCGTGGTCACGGTCGACGACGTGCTGGACGTGATCCAGGAGCAGGCCGAGGAAGACCTGCTGCACCTGGCGGGCGTGGCGGCGAGCGAGCGCGTGACCACGCGCGCGCGCGACGCGTTCCGCACGCGCTTCCCGTGGCTCG
>DATELS010000406.1:0-2847 GCA_035276365.1 Thermoanaerobaculia bacterium | reverse complement strand
GATCGTGTTCGGCGTGCCCATCGCGGCGCTGTTCATCTGGCAGACGGTGCTCTTCGCCTCGATCCTCTTTCATCACTCGAACGTGCGTTTGCCGGCGCGCGTGGATGCGATCGTCGTGCGTTTCTTCGTCACGCCGCGCATGCACGGCATTCATCACTCGGACCGTCGCGGCGAGGCGAACAGCAACTGGTCGAGCATCCTGACGCTCTGGGACATCCTCCACGGCACTCTCCTCCTCGGTATCCCGCAAAGCGATTTGACGATCGGCGTTCCCGCGTATCGAGAGGACCGCGACGTGACCCTCGGCCAAGTGCTGGCCATTCCGTTCCGCGCGCAGCGCGACGACTGGCAAGGCAAGCTCGACGCGCGTCCTCCAAAAGGGTAGAGTTCGCCCGCTTTGCTGCGGAAGTGGTTGTTCATCGTGCTCCTCGCCGCGCTGCCTCTCCGCGCGCAGGAAGCCGAGCGGCGCCCCGGGATCATCGAACGCGCGTTGTCGTGGGTCGGCGTGAGCTATCGCTTCGGCGGCAGCGACGAGGCGAAAGGCTTCGACTGCGCGGGCTTCGTGCGCCGCGTGTTCTCGACCGCGGGCGTGCAGCTCCCGCGCAGCGCGGCGACGCAGTTCGAGGAAGGATGCGCGGTGGCCCTCGACGAGCTGCAGCCGGGCGATCTGGTGTTCTTCCGCAACACCTACAAGCGTGGCATCTCCCACGTCGGCATCTACCTCGGCGACAACCGTTTCGTCCACGCCGCGAGCCGGACTCGCAGTGTGGTGGTCGATCGCTTCAACGCGCCGTACTACCTGACGCACTTCGCCGGCGCGCGTCGCATCAGCGAGTAGCGTTCGCGAAGAACTCCGCGATGTCGTTCGCGAGCAGCTCCGGCTCTTCCATCGCCGCGAAGTGTCCGCCGCGCGGCATCTTCGTCCAACGCACGACGTTGTACGCGCGCTCGCAGTACTCGCGCGGCGGCTGATCGATGTCGGCGGGAAAGAGCGCGACTGCAACCGGCACGGTCACGCGCTCACCGGCGCCGAGCTTGCGCAGATAGCGCTCGCGCTCGAAGTACAAACGATTCGCGGAGTTGATCGTCTCCGTCACCCAGTAGATCGTGATGTTCGTCAGGAGCTCGTCTTTCGTGAGCTCGCGGCCGCTCCAGCCGTGGTACTTCTCCACGATCCATGACGCGAGTCCCGCGGGCGAGTCATTGAGCGCGTAGCCGAGGGTTTGGGGCTTCGTCGCTTGGATGAAGTCGTAGGCGCCTTCGCGCCGCATCCAGTCCGCCTCCTCCGCGAGAAAGCGTTCTTCCGCGGGCGTGAATGGCGAATCGAAGTGCGGGCGGATGGGGTCGGAGACGTGGATCGCCGTCACGCAGTCGGCGTGGTCGAGGCCGAGGAGGGCGGTGATCGAGGCGCCGATATCGCCGCCGCGCGCGCCGAAGCGCGCGTAGCCGAGAACGTCCGTCATGAGGAGGCGCCAGAGGCGGGCGATGTTCGTGCGGCTCGCGACGCCCGGCTTCACCGGACGCTCCGAGAAGCCGCAACCGGGGAGCGATGGCACCACGACGTCGAAGCCGCGCGCGGTCAGCAGCGGGATCAGTTTCGTCATCTCGAAGAACGTGCTCGGCCACCCGTGCGTGAGAATCAGCGGAAAGCCGTCGCCGCTTTGTGCGCGTTCGTGGATGAAGTGGATGTTCGTGCCATCGACATCCGCGCGAAAGTGCGCGAACGCGTTCAGCGCGCGCTCCTGCGCGCGCCAGTCGAAGTCGTCGCGCCAGTATTCGACGAGCTCCTGCAGATAGTCGCGCGACGTGCCGGAGATCCATGGCGTGTCGTCCAGCTCGTCCGGCCAGCGCGTGTGATCGAGCCGGCGGCGGAGATCGTCGAGGACGGCATCGTCGACGTCGATCCGGAACGGCGTCATGCCTGTATTCTGCTACCGTTCCCAGGCATTCGAGGAGGCAGGGATGGCAACGACGAAGATCATGGTCGTGCGGCACGCGGAGAAGCCGATCGAGGGAGCGGCGGGAGTGGAGGTGGACGGCACCGCCGACGCGGAGTCGCTCATCGTGCGCGGCTGGCAGCGCGCGGGCGCGCTGGCGGTGCTCTTCGATCCGTCGCGCGGCGAGCTGCAGGATCCGTCGCTGGCGACGCCGGCGTGTCTGTACTCGGCGAAGTTCGACGCGTCGAAGCACAGCAAGCGGCCGTACGAGACGCTGGTGCCGCTCGCGGCGAAGCTCGATCTCACGATCGACGATTCCTACAAGAAGGACGACTACGCGACGATGCTGCAGGACGCGGCGTCGTGTGACGGCGTCGTGCTGATCGCGTGGCAGCACGACGACATCCCGTCGATCGGCAACATCCTGATGGGCAACGAGACCTCGGTGCCGCAGTCGTGGCCCGGCGACCGCTTCGACATGGTGTGGGTCTTCGACGCGCAGGAAGGCGGCGGATACACCTTCACGCAGGTGCCGCAGCTTCTTCTGGCGGGCGATCTCTCGACGCCGATCGGCGGTTGAAACCCCCACTGTCCGTTTCCGTACACCAGATGGACAGGGAGGGTTTCGCATGAGACTTGCCGCCATCGCCGCCGCCACGGCACTCGTGGCCGTGCCCGCATTCGCCGGGATCCTGGACGACGACGACTGCCGCTACACGTCCCCGCGCCGCGTCGCCGCGGCCACCGCGGGCGTGACGAAGGTCGTGATCCACGCCGACGCCGGCTCGCTCAAAGTCGACGGCACTCCCGGCGCGACGCAGATCCTCGCCACCGGCACCGCGTGCACGTCGGACGAGGACTTCCTCAACGGCATGACCCTGACCATGCGGAAGAGCGGCTCCGAGTTGCA
>DATELS010000405.1:0-3650 GCA_035276365.1 Thermoanaerobaculia bacterium | reverse complement strand
CCGAAGAAGAAGTCTCAAAGTCTTCAAGTCTCAAAGTCTCAAAGAAGAAGCGCGGCACTCCTTGAGACTTTGAGACTTTGCGACTTTGAGACTTCCCCCCGCCCGCCCCGCCCTACCGTTCAAACGCCAACACGACCTCGAACAACCGCAACAACTCCTCGAACTTGCCGTGCGGCTTGCGCAAGATCGGATCGGGGAGCGGTGCGGGATCGGCGTCGGTGAGAAAGATGATGGGGAGGTGCGGGAGGAAGAGGCGCGATTCGCGGGCGATGTCCAATGCGCGTAGATCGGGGAGATCGAAGTCGAGAATCAGAATGTCCGGGCGTAATCTACGAACGGTGGGAACGGCGTCGAAATCAGGGGCGATGAGAGAGCATTCGAGCTCCATCAGGCGGAAGAACATGTGCAGCATTTCCGCAGCTTCGCGGTCCCCGTCCACGAGCGCCACACGGCGGGTTGTGAACAATTCGAGCTCGGGGCTATGCTTCACGAGCTGCAATGGCTGCTACTGATCCTCCCCTTCCAGGTCGAACAGATCGGAAGCCCGGATGGCCTCGCCCGAGAGCCTTCGGCACGCCGTCGCGATCGCCGCAATGCAGCGCCGCGTCGGCTCCATCCGCCCCATCCGGATTCGCAAAAGATGCTGGCGGCTGTAGCCCGACTCCCGCGCGAGGTGCGCCGGTTTGATCCCTCTGCTCTTCAAGAACTTTTCGAGACGTGTCGGCATGTGCAGTATCTTGCATCTTAGGCGGAGGCAGGATGGATGTCAATGCGGAGCTGCACCGATCGTGATGTCCGGAGCAGCATAGTGCGCAAACTCTACAGAGGATTACACTTGCCGCCTTTCCTTCCGAAATCATCTCCTCCCGGATTTTTTTGACTCTCTTGCGCTTCTACGGGGGGTGGAAATCGCTCCTCGCGTCACTCCGTGTGCGAGAGTGTCGTGCATGAAGGGATTGGCTCACTGGCAGGCGCGGAGCCCGATCAGCCTCGCATCCCTTTGATCCGTCGATCGTTGCAGTTGCGCTGTGTAGACAATGACCCAGGTGGTTAGTAACCTATAAGTTCCTCATTGCCATGCTCGGAGAATCCGTTCGCGAAGCCCGCATCCGCAAAGGCCTCACCCAGGCCCGTCTGGCGAAGCTCGCCGGCGTCAGCCGCCGGCACCTCGCCGCGCTCGAAAAAGGAGCGAACGTCTCCGTCAACATCCTGCAGCGCGTCGCCGCGGTGCTGGAGCTGACGGAGATCCAGCTCGGCCCTCTCGCGCTTCGCAATGGCGAGAAGGACAACCTCCCGGTGAACATGCCGCTGCTCTCGGACACGATCCGCGAGGCGCGCGTGGAAGCCGAGCGCGCGCAACACATCCTCGCCCGCGCCGAGCATCTCCTCGGCGCGCGCAGCGAAGACGGCGGCGCGCCGCCGATCGACATGCAGTTCCCCCGCATGCCCATCCGCCGCCTCGAGCCTCCCCACCTCGGCAACGGCGAGTCGCTCCGCGATCGCGCGGACTATGTCGAGGTCGAGACCGCGGGCGAGATCCGCCACGGCGAGCCGGTGAACGAGTCGAAGAAGGAGAAGGTGGCCATCCCGCGCGCGATGTACGAGCAGGGCGAGATCGTCTTCCGCGCGCGCGGCGCGAATCTCCGCGACCAGGGAATCGAAGACGGCGATCTCTTGATCGTCGAGCTGCGCCCGCGCGGCCGCGCCTCGAACGGCGAACTGGTGATCGGCAAGATCGGCCGCCAGGTCTTCGTCGGCCGCTGGTGGCAGAAGCACGGGAAAAAGGCGCTGATGTCGAACGGCCTCTCGGAAGTGACGGTCGGCCGCGTGACGCGATCGCTGAAGATTGTTGCGGCGATCAATTGCGTCGCTCGCGTATGACGCGCAGCGCGCGCAGTTAGACTGGTGACGTGACCGCGCTCAAACGCGAGATCGGCCTCTATCGCGGCGTCGCGCTGAACATGATCGACATGGTCGGGATCGGGCCGTTCATCACGATCCCGTTCATCCTCGCGAAGATGGGCGGCGCGCGCTGCATGCTGGCGTGGCTGCTCGCGGGACTGCTCGCCATCTGCGACGGCATCGTCACCGCGGAGCTCGCGGCGGAGATGCCGCACGCGGGCGGCTCGTACGTGTTTCTGCGCGAGTCCTTCGGGCGCGCAGGACGATTGATCTCCTTCCTCTTCCTCTTTCAAATCCTCATCAGCGCGCCGCTCTCGCTGGCGTCGGGATGCATCGGCTTCGCCGAGTATCTCGTGCCGCTCGTGCCCACGGCGGCGAAGAGCATCCCCGTGACGGCGACCTGCGTCTGCGCGCTGATCGTCGTCCTGCTGCTGCGCCGCATCGACGCCATCGGCCGCTTCTCCATCGTCCTCTGGATCGGTGTCCTGGGCACGATGTTCATCGTCATCGCCGCGGGTCTGCCGCACCTCACGCTCGAGTCGTTCGCGTTCTGGCGCGCGCCGCGCTTCGACGGCAAGCTCGGATTCGCCGGACTCGGCGGCGCCCTCATCTTCGGCGTCTACGACTACCTCGGCTACTACAACATCGCCTACCTCGGCGACGAAGTGAAGACTCCGGAGAAGACGATCCCGCGCGCGATCGTGATCTCCGTGCTCGCCGTGGCCCTGCTCTACATCCTCATGCAGGCGTGCATCATCTCGGTGTTGCCGTACAACATCGCGTCGACGTCGAAGTCCGTCGTCGCGGACTACATCCGCACGCTCTTCGGCGCGGGGGCGGCGAAGTGGGTGGCGGTGATGATCCTGTGGACGGCGTTCGCGTCGATCTTCTCGGTGATGCTCGGCTACTCGCGCATCCTCTACGCCGCCGCGCGCGACCAAAACTTCTTCGCGATCTTCGCGAAGCTGCATGCGACGGACGCGTACCCCGTCGTCGCGCTCGTGTTTCTCGGCGCGATCACAGCGCTCTTCTGCTGGCTGCCGCTGAAGGACATCATCGGCGGCATCCTCTCCATCCGCGCGATCATCCCGTTCATGGCGCAGATCGTCGGCGCGGTCGTGCTGCGCGTGCGCGAGCCGGACCGGCCGCGCCCTTTCCGCATGTGGCTCTACCCTCTTCCCGCGATCATCGCCCTCGGACTCTGGAGCTACGTCGTGATCTCGCCCGAGAAGCATCTGCGCGCGGGCGCGTTGTATGTCGTCGCGGCGGGCGCGCTGTTCTACTTCGCGCGCGAGTTCTTCGTGCGCAGGGCGCAACGTACAATCTGAGGATGCGTCCGCTAGCTGTTTGCCTTCTCCTAGCTCTTGCTCTGCCCGCGCTCGCGCAGGCGCCGCTCGACGCGAAGACGATCGACCGCCTCGTCCTCAACACGATGAAGGAGTGGCAGATCCCCGGCGCCGCGATCGCGATCGTGAAGAACGACCGCGTGGTCTACGTCAACGGCTACGGCTCGAAAACGCTCGCCGGCACCGATCCCGTCACGCCGGACACGCTGTTCCAAATCGCATCGACGTCGAAGGCGTTCACGACGACCGCGCTGGCGATGCTGGCGACGGACGGCAAGCTCACGTGGGACGATCCGGTGCGCAAGCATCTCGAGTACTTCCGCCTCGCCGACGCATGCGCCGACGCGAATGTGACGATCCGCGACATCGTCTCGCATCGCACGGGCCTCACGCGTCACGACG
>DATELS010000404.1:0-5006 GCA_035276365.1 Thermoanaerobaculia bacterium | reverse complement strand
CGATCGCGCGGCGCACGTCTTCGATCGATGCACGGTCGCGCAGCTTCACCGAGATCGTCATCAGATGTCCGTCCATCGTCGGCACGCGATTCACCTGCGCGGAGATCGTCATCGGCGCGTCGACGAAGCCGCCGTTCCACTGGCCGAGAATCTTGCGCGGCTCTTTCTCGATCTTGTCTTCCTCGCCGCCGCCGATGAACGGAATGACGTTGTCGAGAATCGCGTACGACGGCACGCCTGCGTAGCCCGCGCCGGAGATCGCTTGCATCGTCGTGACGTGCACGGCTTCGACGCCGAATGCGCGCTCGAGCGGCGCGAGCGCGATCGCCAGTCCCATGACCGAGCAGTTCGGATTCGTGACGATGTAGCCGCCTCGCTTCTTCCGCTGCGCTTCGACCGCGTCGAGATGATCGGAGTTGATCTCCGGGATCAGCAGCGGCACGTCGTCGTCCATGCGATGGTTGCGCGAGTTCGAGATGACGGCGCAGCCACGGTTCGCGTAGTCGTCTTCCGCCTCGCCGGCGACGGAAGAGTCGAGACCGGAGAAGAGGAGGCGCGACTCGAGCTCGGCGCCGAGCGACTTCACGGTCATGCCGGCGACGTCGTCGGGCACGAGCGACTCGAGGCGCCAGTCCGCGGCCTGGCCGTACGACTTGCCGGCGCTGCGATCGGAGGCGACGACCTCGTGGACGCGGAACCACGGGTGACGCTCGAGGAGCTGGATGAAACGCTGACCGACGGAGCCGGTGGCGCCGAGGATGGCGACGGGGATGCGCTCGGTGGCGCGGGGCGTCGCGGAGGATTCGATCGGAAGTGTTGCAGTCATCGGCTGGGCTCCCTTGCAAAACCGATTCTACAATCGCGCGCGATGTTGTCCGTCGAAGAGGCGCAGGCGCTGGTGATGGGGGAAATCGCGCCCGGCGCGGTGGAGGAAGTGCCGTTCACCGAGGCGAACGGCCGGGTGCTGCGGGAGGATCTCGTGGCGACCGCCGATGCGCCGGAGGGGGACAACAGTGCGATGGATGGGTACGCGGTGCGGGCGGAGGACGTCGCGAACGCGCCGGTGACGATGCCGGTGATGGGGGACATTGCGGCGGGACATCCGTCGTCGTCGCCGCTGCGCGCGGGTGCGGCGATGCGGATCATGACCGGTGCGCTCGTGCCGTCGGGTGCGGATGCGGTGGTGCAGGTCGAGCTGACGGATGGCGGGACGTCGCGCGTGCGGATCGAGAAGGGTGTGCGCGTTGGCGCGAATGTGCGTCGTCGCGGGGAGGACATGCGCGCGGGAGACGTGGTGGTGCGCGAGGGAACGCGCATCGGTGCCGCGGAGATGGCGATGTTCGC
The DNA here is from genome assembly GCA_035276365.1 of Thermoanaerobaculia bacterium. GTDB lineage: Bacteria > Acidobacteriota > Thermoanaerobaculia > Gp7-AA8 > Gp7-AA8 > QHVT01. The sequence goes on along the minus strand of DATELS010000404.1, from coordinate 3,662 downwards.
GGCGTTGCAGAAGACGACGGTGCGCGTTGGCGCGCGTCCGACCGTTGCGATTTTGTCGACGGGCGATGAGCTGATCGATGTTCAAGAGACGCGAAGACCGGGGACGATCGTGAATACGAACGGTCCGCTGCTGCAGTCGCTCGTTCGCGAGACCGGCGCGATTCCTCGGCCGCTGGGCATCGTTCGCGATACGCGCGAGGCGACGATCGCGGCGCTGGAGTCGGCGCTCGCCTCGGACTTCGTCATCACCTCGGGGGGCGTTTCCGTCGGCGCGTATGACTTCGTCAAAGGCGCACTCGAAGCGCTCGGCGCGGAGACGAAGTTCTGGCGCGTGGCGATGAAGCCGGGGAAGCCGGTCGTGTTGTCGCGTGCGCGGGATCGCGTCGTGTTCGGACTGCCGGGGAATCCCGTGTCGTGCTTTGTGTCCTTTCATTTGTTCGTCGCGCCGGCGTTGCGCAAGGCGATGGGAGTGAGCGGCGCGCTCTTTCCGCCGACGCTGCGCGCGCGGCTGCTCGCGCCGGTGCGCTCGGCGGGCGATCGTCGCGTGTACGTGCGCGTTGCGCTGTCCGCGCAAGACGGAGCGCTCGTCGCGCGTCCGCTCGCCACGCAGGGCTCGGGGTCGCTGACGTCGATGATCGGCGCGAACGGGTTGGCGATCATGCGCGAACGCGTGACCAGCGTCGCGGAAGGCGAGTCGATCGACGTCGTCGTCCTCGGCGCGATTGGCTAGGCGTTTCCGGCGACGCTCAGCTCCGCCAGCATGCGCGTCAGGCGCCGCGCCTCGTCGTCGCCGTGCTCGTACGTGCGGCAGAGCATCTCCACCTGCTCCGCATCCTCACTCGCCGGAATCGTGAAGCCGTTCTCCGGCTGGTCCGGCACCATCGCCGCGTGCGACTTCCAGCCTTTCGCGCCGAACGTCCAGGTCACGTAACCCGAGGCGTGCGTCTGCATCGCGCTGGTGAAGGTCTGGTCGCCGACGAGGTTCGCGTCGCGATCGCCGCGCGCGTTCGCCTCGAGCGCGCGCAGCAGCTCGTTCGCCGACTCTTCGATCAGCGCCCAGAGCTGCGCACTCTCCTCGACGAACTGCAGTCCCGCGCGCTGCTCGCCGGCGCGTGCCGTCTCGGCCGTGATCTCGATCTCCGCGCCGCGCCAGTAGAAGCGGAGCAATGCGCGCGAGTCGGCGGGAATGGGCTCGTCGGATTCGATGAGCGCGCCCGTCGCGCTGACGTCGATGAGGCGCACCGCAAAGTCGCCGAACCACCCGTCGAGCGGCTCGACGAGCGAGAGGCGCTGAAAGCGGCGGCGCTCGTCGATCACGGCACTTTTTTGATGTCGGTCAGCCAGTACGCGGAGTCGGTGACGTGCAGCTTGCCCTCGATGCGGCTCTTGTCCGGCGGCAGCGCGTCGACTTTCATGCCGCGGACGTAGTAGTCCATCACCATCGCCGGCATGAAGTCCTTGATGGCCTCGTGATCGATGCGCAGCGAATTCTCGGTCGCATTGCGCGACTCGAGCACCCCGCGAATCGCATACACCTTCTCCCCCGGCTCGGTGACGGGCTTGGCCTTGTCCTTCGCATCCGAACACGCCGCGGCGAGTAGGAAAAGGAGCAGGAGGAGTGCGCGTTTCATCGGGGGTCGATTCTACGCCGGGTGGCGCATTTGCGGAGGGGCGGGGGCCGAGGGAGAATGGGCGTGCGATGGGACGGCCGAAGGCGAAGGCGAAGGAAAAGCCGCTCGACCGGGACGAGCTGTACAAGAGTCTCGCGGTCACGGAAGAGCAGCGCCGCGCCGTGCATGAGCAGATGAAGGCCGACGGCGAGCGCGCGAAGCGCGACGGCGTCTTTGAACGCGTCCGGGCGTTGCGCGGCAAGATCAAATGGTCGGTCAGTCTCGAAGAGCTGCGAAAGGACGACGACTGATCAGCGCGGACACGAGCTCGCTCCGGCGTTTTTTCGAAGGCGAGCCCGGGCCGGATACCGCCGCCGTCGAAGCCGCACTCGAGGCCGGCGAGTTGCGGGTTGTTCCCGTCGTTGTGCTCGAGCTCCTGAGCGATCCCTTGCTTCCCGCACGTTATCTGGCTCCGATTCGCGCGCTGCTGCCGCTTCCGCTGCTCGACGGTGTTTGGGACCGCGCGGGTCTGCTGCGCGCCGAACTGCGACGACGTGCGTTGAAAGCCGGCGTCCCCGACGTCCTCATCGCCCAGTCCTGCATCGACGCGAACATCCCTCTCATCACGTATGATCGCCACTTCCGGCACTTCGAGATCGCTGGTCTGCAATTGGTGTAGAGAGAGGTTCGTCCATGCTTCCTGACAAAACGTTCGAGGGGCGCGTCGGTATCGTCACCGGCGGCGCGACGGGGATCGGTAACGCGATTGCGCGGCAAGTGGCGCGGCTCGGTGGGCGCGTGGTGTTGTGCAGCCGCAAGGAAGAGAAGCTCGCGCCGGCGGTCGAGCAGATCCGTTCGGAGACGGGACGCGAAGACGCCGCGACGTATCACATCCTCGATGTGCGCGATGCCGAGGCGGTGGAAGCGATGGCGGCGAAGGTCGACAGCGATTTCGGCCGCATCGACTTCCTCGTCAACAACGCGGCCGGCAACTTCATCGTCGCGGCCGAGCAGCTCTCCGTCAACGGCTGGAACTCGGTCATCGGCATCGTGCTCAACGGCACGTTCTACTGCTCGAGCGCGGTCGGCAAGCGGATGATCGAGCGCAAGAACGGCGGCGCGATGCTCAACGTCATCGCGAATTACGCATGGACAGGCGGTCCGGGCGTCATTCACTCCGCGTCGGCGAAGGCGGGCGTGCTGGCGATGACGCGCACCCTCGCGGTCGAGTGGGCGCGCCACAAGATTCGCGTGAACGCGATCGCGCCCGGTCCCGTCGACACGCCCGGCGCCGCGGAGCGCCTCTTCCCCGATCCGATGATCATGGAGGGGATCCGCAAGACGATCCCGCTGCGCCGCTTCGCGAACCTCGAGGAGATCGCGAACGCCGCGAGCTACATGCTCTCGGACTTCGCGTCCTACATGACCGGCGAGAACATCGTGATCGACGGCGGGCAGTGGCTCTCCGGCGCGGACTACTTCACGCGCCTCAAGCAGATGATGCCGAAGTGATCACTTCGCGTTGAGGTAATCCACCGCCACGTGCGCCAGCGCGCGCACACCGAGGGGCAGTCCGCTTTCGTCGATGTAGAAGAGCGGCGAGTGATTCGACGGCGCTTCTTCCGGCGTCTGATTCGCGGGACGCGTGCCGAGCCAGAAGAAGAGTCCGGGCACGTTCTTCTGGTAGAACGAAAAGTCTTCCGCGCCGAGGACGGCGTTCACGAGTCGCACCTGCTGCGCGCCCGCGACGCGCTTCAGCGTCGGCACCGTCTTTTCCGTCAGTGCGGGATCGTTGTACGTGATCGGGTAGCCGGGCGTGATCGTCACATCCGCCGTCGCGCCGCCGCTCGTGGCGATGTTCTCGACCGTGCGTTTGATGCGCGCGTGAATGTCGTCGCGCATCTTCGCGTCCAGCGACCGGATCGTGCCGATCATCTCGACCTTGTCCGGGATGATGTTGTTGCGCACGCCGCCGTGAATCGCGCCGACGGTCACGATCGACGGCGCGAGCGTCGAGTCGAGCTGACGACTCGGAATGGTCTGCAGGCCGAG
>DATELS010000403.1:0-7635 GCA_035276365.1 Thermoanaerobaculia bacterium | reverse complement strand
ATGTTGGCGCGGTAGTTCACTTCGCTCGGCGTGAAGCGATGTCCGCGTCCATGACGCGAGAGGAACGCGACGCGCACGCCGTCGACTTCTCCGATCACGTACGGATCGGACGGCGCGCCGAACGGCGTCTCCACCGCGCGCTCTTCGAGCACCGTCAGTCCTTCCATCTCGTACAGGCCGGAGCCGCCGATGATGCCGACCGCGACTTCGCTCATGCGCGGAATCTCCTCACCGCCTCGTCGATCGCGTCGCGCACGCGCAGCGCGAGCTCGACGGCTGCGAGTCCATCTTCGCCCGACACGATCGGACGCGTGCGGTCGCGCACGCATGCGAGAAACGCCTCGTTCTCCGCGCGCAGCGGCTCTTTCTTCTCGACGTCGATGCCGAGAGGACGAATGTCTTTCTCGACGAGACGATAGCCTTTGACTTCCTGCTCCTTCGTGTCGACCGAGATGTAGAAGTCGCTGCCGAAGAAGCGCTGCTTGCGCACGCGGTCCTGCGACACGCGACTCGCGGTGAGATTCGCGACCGCGCCGTTCTCGAGCTCGAGGCGCACGTTCGTGATGTCGACCTTGTCCGTGAGCACGGGCACGCCGACCGCGCGGATGTCGACGACGTTCTGCCGCAGCAGCGACAGCACGAGATTGAGGTCGTGAATCATGAGGTCGAGAAGGACGTCGACGTCGAGCGAGCGCGGCACGAAGACGCCGAGGCGCTCGGCTTCGAAGTAGCGCGTGGAGCGGACGAGCTCCGCCACCGCGACGATCGCCGGGTTGTAGCGTTCGACGTGTCCGACCTGCACGATCCGTTTGCGTTCCGCGGCGAGCGCGATGAGCTTGCGAGCCTCGTCGACCGTCGCGGTGATCGGCTTCTCGATCATCACGTCGACGCCGGCCTGGAGCAACTCGCTCGCGACGTCGAAGTGCGTCGTCGTCGGCGTGGCCACGACCGCGCATTCGATTTCTTTCGCGAGTGCGGCAACGCTCGGGAAGCGCTTCAGTCCGAGGGAGGATTCGACGTCGGCGGCGACGGCATCGCTCGGCTCGACGAAGCCGATCACCTTCGCGTCGGCGACCTCGGTGAGCACGCGCGCGTGCAGGCGTCCGAGGTAGCCGGTGCCGATGACGCCGACGGCGGTCGTCAACGAATCACTCCCCGCTTCGACGCCCGAATGAAGTCCACGAAGTACTGCACCTCGGCGTGAAAGCCGAGGTCCGTTTCGATTTTCGCGAGCGCGTCGGCGAGGCTCAGCTTCGAGCGCACCAGCGTGCGATACGCGCGCTGCAGCGCCTCGATCGTCTCCTTCGAGAAGCCTTTGCGCTCGAGACCGATCGTGTTGATGCCGTACGTCTTCGCGGGGCGATTGCCGACCGTTTTCACGAACGGCAGCACGTCCTGCGTGCAGATCGAGCCGCCGCCGATGAACGCGTGATCGCCGACGCGGCAGAACTGATGGACCGCGGAGAACGCGCCGACGGTGGCGTGATCGCCAACCTCGACGTGTCCCGCGAGCGTGGCGTTGTTCGCGAAGATCGTGTCCGAGCCGACGTGCCCGTCGTGCGCAACGTGCGAGTACGCCATGAAGAAGTTGTTCGAGCCGATCGACGTGATGCCGCCGCCGATGAGCGTCCCGCGATTGATCGTCACGAACTCGCGGAACGTGTTGTCGTTCCCGATGCGCAGTTCCGTGCGCTCGCCTTTGTACTTCAAGTCCTGCGGATCGGAGCCGATCGACGCGTGGCCGACGAAGCGATTGCGCTCGCCGATCGTCGTCGGTCCCTGAATGAGCACGTGCGGACCGACGAACGTGCCCGCGCCGATCGTGACGTTCGGACCGATGACCGCGTACGCGCCGACTTCCACTCCCGGAGCGAGCGTGGCGTCGCTGCTGATGACTGCCGACTCGGCGATCACTGCGGGCGCTCCACCATCACGCTGAGCAGCTCCGCTTCCGCGACGACGACGTTGTTCACCTTCGCGGTGCCGCGCACTTTCACCGTCGACGCGCGCTTCTGCAGCACCTCGCATTCGAGGATGAGCTGATCGCCGGGCACGACGGGCTTGCGGAAGCGGGCCTTGTCGACGCCGCCGAAGAGGAAGAGCTTGCGGTCGCGGTCTTCGATCTCGCGCAGGAACAGCACCGCCGCGCACTGCGCCATCGCCTCGACGATGAGCACGCCCGGCATCACCGGCGCGCCGGGGAAGTGTCCCTGGAAGAACTGCTCGTTCGCGGAGACGTTCTTCAGTCCCGTGATGCGCTTGCCGTCCTCCGCGATCTCGAGGATGCGATCGATGAGCAGCATCGGATAGCGATGCGGCAGGAGCTTCATGATTTCGTTGATGTCGAGGACGCTCATTTCTTCTTCCCCAGTTTGCGAAGCTGCGCCTCGCGCCGCGCGAAGTCGCGGAACGGCACGGCCGGAATGCCCATGACTTTCGCGTCATCCGGTACGTCGGCGAGCACCGCGCTCTTCGCCGCGACCTGCACGCGGCTGCCGATCTTGAGATGTCCCGCGAAGCCCGACTGCCCCGCGACCGCGACGTAGTCGCCGAGCTCCGTCGAGCCGGCGATGCCCACCTGCGCGACGAGGAAGCAGTGCTTCCCGATGCGCACGTTGTGGCCGATCTGCACGAGGTTGTCGATCTTCGTTCCCTCGCCGATCACGGTTTCGCCAAGCGCCGCGCGATCGATCGTGGTGCCGGCGCCGATCTCGACGTCGTCTTCGATCCTCACAATCCCCACCTGCGGGATCTTGTGATGCCGTCCCGCTTCCGTCGCGAAACCGTAGCCATCCGAGCCGATCACGACGCCGCTGTGCACGATGCAGCGCCGGCCGATCTTCGTGCCGGTGTAGATCGAGACCTGCGGATAAACGATCGTGCCGTCGCCGATCGATGCACCGGCCTCGATGGTGACGTTTGGATAGATCACGACGTCGTCGCCGATCACGACGTCGTCTCCGATCGACGTGAACGCGCCGATCGCGACGTTGTTGCCGAGCTTCGCGCTCGCCGCGACGTCCGCGTGCTTCGACACGCCGCGCGGCGCGGGACGCATCGCGAAGAACTTCGCGACGACGCGCGCCATCGCGAAGTAGGGATTGTCGACGCGGATCCAGCGGTCGGAGTCGCCGTCGAGATTATTCGCGACGAGCACCGCGGCCGCGCGTGTCGTCTCCACCTGCGACGCGTATTTCGGATTGGCGAGAAAACTGAGCTGCTGCGCGCCCGCGTCGCTGAGCGGCGCGACGCCTGTGATCTCGGTCTCCGGGCCGTGATAGCGGCCGGAAACGTAGCTCACGATGGTGGAGAGAGGGACGGCGGGCATTGGCGGGGGCGGATTGTAAATGAAAAAGCCTCCCGGACTTCGGGAGGCTCTTCCTCGCGAACGCGCGTGGATGCGCGTTACGGCTTCTTCGCGGCGGCAGGCGTCGCGGCGCTGCCCTGCGACTCGTTGAAGCGCTTGACGACGGTGTCGGTGATGTCGATCGCGTCCGACGCGTAGACGAGGCCGGACTCGAACTTGTTGAAGATGGCGGCGATGCCCATCTCCTTGCCGAGGGCGTCGATGACGGGCTTGATCTTGGCTTCGAGCGCGGCGAGCTCGCGGTCGCGCGCCTCACCGATCTCGCGGTCGGCGTCCTGCGCGTAGCGCTGCATGGCGATGCGCTTGTCGGCGAGCTGCTTCTGCAGGTCGGTGAGCTTGTCCTCGCTGAGCGAGAGCTTCTTCGTGTTGATGTCGGCGTCGAGCTTGCGCAGCTCCTCGTCCATGGCCTTCGCCTTTTCGACGCGGTCGTCCTGCATCTTTTTCAGCTTGTCGTACGCGGCCTTGCCGGCCGACGACTGGGTCAGGACCTTCTGCACGTCGATCACAGCCACGCGCTGCGCCGCGCCCTGAGCGAACATCGGCGCCGCCAGTGCGGCCACCGCGAGTGAAATGACGAACTTCTTCATGAGGGTCTCCTTCTCTGAACCTTGGACAACCGTGCTTAAGCGGCCGCCATTTAGAACGTATTCCCGATGGTGAACTGGAACGACTGGAAGCGGCCTTCGTCTTCCGGCTGCTTCGACGGATTGATCGCGTAGATGAAGCGCAGCGGGAACTGGAACACCGGCAGGAAGATGCGCATCTCCGCGCCGAACGTGTAGCGCAGCTTGCCGAAGTCGAAGTTCTCCCGATAGCCGTAGGCGCGTCCCGCGTCCGCCCACAGCACGAGCCGGAGCGGATCGTTGAGACGATAGAGGTACTCGAAGTTGTAGACCTGGTACTTGTATCCGCCCGCCGGACGCAGACCGTAGTTCGGATAGTTCTCGTACGGTCCGAGCGTGCCGTACTCGAAGCCGCGCACCGACGACTCGCCGCCGACGAGGAAGCGCTCGGTCGGCGGGATGCAGAGCTGATTGATGTTCTTGTTCAACTCGTCGTAGCTGTACGCGCAGTCGTCGTTCTTGCCGAACGGATAGATGTAGCCGCCCTCGACGTTCACGCTGAACGCGGTCTTCTTCGACATGCGGAAGAAGCGCGTCAGGTGCACGCTCGGCTTGAACATGTCGATCGTGCCGCCGAACGGGCCGCCGGCGTACGCGAGGCTGAGATTGATGCGCGAGCCGCGCATCGGATCGAACGGGCTGTCGGTCGAGTCGTAGCGGTACGACGGGATGATGGTCGACGTCGTGAAGCGCAGGTCGTTGATGAGAGGAATGGGGATGTTGCCGTTCGCATCCGGCTCTTCGACCGTCGAGTAGAGGCTGCGCGCCTTTTCGAATCCGTAGATGAGACCGAGGCTGTCGAAGCGGCGGAGGCGGTATCCGTACGCGAGCGTGCCGCCGCGACCGCGCTGCTCGTAGCCGAACGCGCGCGGAAGAATCGTCTCGCGGTTGTACAGCGAGACGCCGAGGCTGTTCGGTGTGTCGAGGAACCAGGGATCGGAGTAGGCGATGCTGAAGAAGTTCGTCTGCCGGCCGCGCTGGTAGCCGAGAGAGAAGTTCTCGCCCTCGCCGAGGAAGTTGCGCGTCGCGAACTGCGCCTGCACGAAGAAGCCGCCCGCTTCGGAGTAACCGCCGCCGAACTGGATGTCGTTCTTCCCTTCCTCGAGACCCTTGACGAGGATGTCGACGGTCTTCGAGTCGGGATTCACTTTGAAGTCGGGGTTGTCGGTGATCTTGAAGTAGCCGAGCTGGCCGAGCTTGTAGATCGACTGCTTGAAGGTCTCCATGTCCATGATCTGACCTTCCTCGAGGAAGATCTCACGGCGGAGGACCTTGTCTTTCGTGGTGGTGTTGCCTTCGAACTCGAGGCGGCCGAGGCGGAACTGCTCACCCTCGAAGACCTTGATGTTGACGTCGACGACGTTGTTCTCGCGCTCGATGTACTCCGGATCGACGTACGCGTAGATGTAGCCGCGGCCGCGGTACGCCTCGTCGAACGCATCGATGCGCGTCTGGATCGGCTTGCGGCGCAGCGTCTCGCCCTTCTTCAGCGGCCAGTTGCCGATGATCTGCTCGTCGGTGAAGACTTTGTTGCCGCTGACGCTGACCGTGCCGAAGGTGTGGATCTCGCCCTCGCGCACGGGGATCGTGATCTTCACGCGCGGCTTCTTCTTGCCGACGGTGGCGATCTGCGGATCGCCGAATGAGACGTCCTGATAGCCGTGGTCCTGGTAGAAGTTGCGAACCTTCTCGAGATCCTCATCGAGCTTCGACGGGATGTAGAGGTTCTTCTTGCGGATCCACGTGTAGATGTTGTGCTTCTTGACTTCCTTCATCTGCCCGCGCAGACGGCGGTCGGAGAACTGGCGGTTGCCGACGAAGTCGATGGAGGCGACCTTCGCCTTGATGCCTTCGTTGATGACGAAGACGATCTTCTGCTCGCCGGGCTCCTGCAGGTTCTCCGTGATCGTGTCGACCTGCACTCCCTCGAACCCGGCCTCCGTGTACGCACGCTTGACGGCAGCGGCGGCGCGGCGGACGAGCGTCTGCTCGATGGTGTTGCCGACGTGGAGATCGATCTTCTCGCGCTCGAGCGCCTCGTTGATCTTCTGCTGGTTGAGCTCTTTGTTGCCGCGGAACTCGACGGAGCCGATGCGCGGGCGCTCCTGCACGATGGCGCGCACGATGACGCCGGTGTCGCCGCGCTCGGCCTCGACGCGGATGTCGTCGAAGAGACCGGTCTGCCAGAGGTTGACGAAGTTGCGCTGGATGGCGGCGGGATCGTACGGATCGCCGGGGCTGATGCCGAGGTAGATGCGGATGGTGTCGCTGGCGACGGAGGTGTTGCCGACCGCTTCGAAGCGCTCCACGTTTTGTCCCGTGAGATTCCCCGCGGGCTGCTGCGTCTGCGGCTTCGGAGGTGCGGGAGCGTCGGTGATGCGTCCGGCGTTCGGCGTCTCGAGAATCGTCCCGGGACGCGGGCGCGGCCGCTCTTCCTGCGGCGGCGGAGGCGGCGGCGTGGTCTGCGCTCGCGCGCTGGTGCCGAGCATCAGCACGAGTGCGAGCATCGCTAGGATTCGATTCATAAAGTCAGTCGCGACTGCTTTTGGGATTGAGACGCGCGACGAGGTCAGAAGTCACGCCCTCGCCCTGAACACCGGAAAAACGCGGCGCATTCTACATATCATCGCCGCCGGATGCGCATTCTCCTTCTCCTCGCCGCCCTCACGCTGACGCCGCGGCACGACACGTTACGCATTGCAGTCACAGGCGATACGGGCGACGGTGCCGAAACGGTGGCAACTGCGATCGCGCGCGTGCACGCGTCGCAGCCGCTCGACGCGATCATCCTGACGGGCGACAACTTCTATCCGTGCGGCGTGCTGTCGGTCGGCGACGCGCGCTGGTCGCTCGTCCAACCCCTCACCCGCCTCCACCTCCCGATCTTCCCCGTCCTCGGCAACCACGACTACTGCGGCAAGTCGGATCCCGAAGCGCAGACGCGCGCGACGGGAACGATTCCGAACTGGCGCTTCCCGGCGCGCGAGTACTCAGTGCGCTCACCGCTCGCGGACTTTGCGTTTCTCGATACGACGCCGTACGTGTGGGGTCGCGACCGCGCGCTCGAGTCGACGCTCGCCGACGCATTCACGAGCTCGGGCACGAAGTGGCGCATCATGGTCGGGCATCATCCGATCCTCTCGTCCGGCTATCACGGCTACTTCCCACGCGAGCAGGTGAAGAAGATGCGCGAGCTGATCCCGCTGATGCGGAAGATCCACGCGGACGTGTACATCTGCGGCCACGACCATCACCTCGAGATGATTCGCGGGAAGATGATGTTCCTCGTCAGCGGGGCGGGCTCGGATCCGATCCTCCCGCTGAAGCTGCGCGTGACGACGGTGTACCCGCACGAGATTCGCCGCGAGCGGATCGGCTTCGCGGTGCTCGAGATCAGCGCGAAACGCGTCCGCGTGCGCATGTACGACGCGAACGGGAAGGCGAAGAGCGAATGGATCGACGGGCGGACGCGCTGACGCGCGTTACTTGAAGAGCTCGCGGAGGGGGAGCGTCCAGCCCGGAACGACGTCACCGCCGGAGAGGGCGTCGTCGATGGTGAGGTCGTGAGCTTCCGTCGGCGTTTGAATGCGCGCGTACTCTTTTTCCGGGTCGATGACGATGACCATTCGCGTTCCGGCACGGAGG
>DATELS010000402.1:0-2857 GCA_035276365.1 Thermoanaerobaculia bacterium | reverse complement strand
TTCGCCGAGTACGCCATGATCCCCACCTCGGGCATCGCACGCTCGTCGAGCGCGCGACGAATCGCGGCGACGCGGCCATCCATCATGTCGGAGGGCGCGACAAAGTCCGCGCCCGCGGCGGCGAAGGAGATGGCCTGCTTCATCAGCAGCGGCAGGGTCTGATCGTTGTCGACGTCTTTCACTCCGTTGTGATCGACGATGACGCCGCAATGCCCGTGATCGGTGTACTCGCAAAGACAGACGTCGGCGATGACGCTCATGTCGGGCACATGCCGCTTGATGCCTTCGATGGCCGCCTGCACGGGTCCGGACGGATCCCACGATGACGAGCCGATGCCGTCTTTCGTCTCGGGCAATCCGAAGAGAAGCACGGCGCGGATGCCGGCATCGTACGCACGCCGCGCCTCGTCGACAGCTTCGCGCACGCGCAACTGAAAGACGCCGGGCATGGAGCCGATCTCGACGCGCGGCCGCTTGGCTGGCACGACGAAGAGCGGATAGATGAGGTCTTCGGGACGCACGATGGTCTCGCGCACGAGCGAGCGGATGCCTTCGCTGCGACGCAGGCGCCGCGGCCTGCGCGTCATGTTCGCGCCGGCGATGCGCGGCGCAGCGTCAGTCGTCGAGCTCAAAGTCTTCGTTGTCATCCGGTTCTCCCGCAAAGTAGTAGGCGCGTGCACACTCGGGTGAGCAGAAGCGGCGCCCGTGTCCCGCGCGATGCGCGCAGTCGGCGCAGTAGGAGCGGCGGCAAATGCTGCACGGCTCGAGCCGCACGACGTCTTCGTTCGCGCCGCACGTGACGCAGGTTCGGAGCGCGGTGTCGCTCATCGGCGTTGGAATTTCACCTCGTGCACGGCGCTTAAGTGTAGTCCCGACCGGAGGTTCGCGGTTCCTTGACGACCCGCGATCCTACCCCCTACAATCCCGGTCCCCCTCACCGATGGCGGTGTAGCTCAGATGGTTAGAGCGGGCGTCTCATAAGCGCTAGGTCACTGGTTCGACTCCAGTCACCGCCACCAGCATCAGCCGCGCGAAGCGCCGGCTGCATCACTCCCGCCGGAACACCCGCAACTGCACGTCCGACGGCAATTGGGCGTTGCCGGACGTGCGGGCTTTGATGATGGCGCGGGAACCGTTCGCGACGCCCACTCGCGTAAAGACCGAGGAGCCGATCGCCGAGAGCGTGAAGCTGTCGGTCACGCCGTTTGCCGGATCGCGCGTGTCGAGCTCGTACGCGCACGAGCAGGCCTGCCCGGGATCGTAGTCGAGGTTCTCGTAGAGCGTGCGGAACTTCCAGCTTGGTTGCGTGAACTGCGTGGCCACGCCGGTGGTCGCGTCGTCGCTGTAGGTCGCCGTCGCGAAGTCCGCAAACCATGCATTCGGGCTCGTGCCGAGGGTCGTCTGGAGATTGGTGAGACCCGTTTGCTGCGTATTGACGAGGCCCTGCCAGAACGCCGACTCCGTCCCGCCCTTGCGATCCGACGCGTAGCGGAGGAACGCCCACGCTTCGCCGCGTGTGGAGTCGTCATCATCGCTCTGCGCCAAGCCGCTCCCGTGCGGCGACAGCATCCATTGGCGCAGCAGACCGAAGTTCGGCTCGGCGTAGCGGAAGAATGCATCGAGCGCGTCAGGGTCGCCCAACTCATCCACGCCGATGTTCGACCGGGAAGTGAGTGCTGCCTTCTGATAGAACGCCAGCTCTTCTGAGATCTGCGCCAGTCCCTCGTCGAGCCACGCCTCCTCGAAGGCGACGAACGGCGTGTTCACATACATGCGCCGCGACGCGTTGATCAGGTGTTCGAGCTCGTGGGCCAGCGTGCGCGGCGTTCGCTCCTTCACGAAGGAAACGCTTCGTACGTTGCCATTGATCGAGCCGGCCGGATCGGCCATCAGGAGATAAATCATTTCGCCGACATTGCTCGTCGAACAGTTCACGGCGGCGGAGAGATCGCGCGCGAAGAAGAACCCGTCCACGAGATCGCCGCCGGACGGCGTGAGCTGATTCACGGCCGAGGTGTAGAACGCGATCACGCGCGAGTTGTTGTCGATGTCGTAAGGCACGCCGAACGCGGTCGTCGCCGCGGGCCAGATGAAGTTGTCGAATTCGTCGGCGATCTCCTGATAGTCCGCGGTGGTCAGACCGTTCGCGATGACCGGTGTCGTGCCGCCGCTGTCGACCTCCTGCATGATGATGATGTGCGCGCCGACCACCACCACGCGTCCTTTGCGCAGGTCGTTTGTGCTGCAGGTGTTGTCGGTCTCGACGTTGATGTCCATGACCGCGCCGACCGCGGGCACGCCCGGCGTAATGGCCTCGAGTCGCGGGAGCAACTGCGTTGACGCGGAAAGCGGCTCGCGCTCTTTCATCCGCAGCCATGCTTCGAACGTCGCGTTCTTTCCTCTCCTCGCCGCTCTTCGTGGCAGCGCGAACATCGGCGAGGGCGGACCGCTGACGGCCTGAATTCCTGTCGCCGTCAGGTTCACGTTGACCGCGCTCGCGGACGAAACATTCGTCGGCACGATCGTGTACTCGGCGTTGCCCGAGAGACAGAAGGTCTTCGGGACGGGCGTGGTCGAAGTGAAAACGCCGCCGAGGGAGAGCGAGACGCAGGTCATCTGCGTCACCGTGACGGAGAGCGTTTGCGTCGCGGTGCCGGCCGGACCGGTGGCCGTGACGACGACGACGTAGACGTTATTGAGGTCGGAGTCGGCGGGAGCGAAGAAATCGGGCGCGGCGTTGAAGGAGAGTCCGCCGTTGCTCGTGATCGAGAGATCGCCCTGATCCGCGCCGCCGGTGATCGCGAAGCTCGTCGTGTCGGTGGCGGTGACGGTGTGGAACACGTCGTCGACCAGTTCG
>DATELS010000401.1:0-2625 GCA_035276365.1 Thermoanaerobaculia bacterium | reverse complement strand
CCGGCTTCAGCGTCACGTTGAGCGCGACGTCGCTGCCGACGTTGACCGTGACGTTCTCGCGGCGCATCGGCTGGAAACCTTCGAGCTGCGTCTCGACGCTGTACTTCGCCGGCGGCAGCAGCGCGAACGTGTAGCTGCCCGCGGAGTTGGTGACCACGGTGCGCGACGCGCCGGTCGACGCATTCGTGGCGGTGATGGAAACGCCCGGCAGTGCGGCGCCGGAGTCGTCGGTGACGGTTCCGGAGATCGAGCCGGTGCTGCTCTGCGCGAGCAGCGAAGTGGCCAACAGCAAACAGACAAATAGCAGACAGAGTGTTCTGCGAACGCTCATCGGACTCCCCTTCACGTTGACGGTTGATTGAACGATTCTGGTGTCTGGATATTATGACGCACGATGACGATTGCGAGCGTGAATCCGGCGTCAGGCGAGACGATCGCGACCTTCGAGCCGCTGTCGCAGCCGGACGTCGAACAGAAGCTGCAACGCGCGATGGAAGGCTTTGCGATCAATCGCGCGCGGACGTTCGCCGAGCGTGCAGAACGGATGCAGCGCGCGGCGTCGATTCTCGAGTCCCGCGCGCAGGAGCTCGCGCGCACGATCACGATCGAGATGGGGAAGCCGATCACCGCCGCAGTGGCCGAGGTGAAAAAGTGCGCGATGGTCTGCCGCCACTACGCGGAGAAGGCGGAGGAGTATCTCGCGCCGGAGACGATCGCCACCGACGCGAAGAAGAGTTACGTCCGCTTCGATCCCCTCGGCGTCGTGCTCGCGGTGATGCCGTGGAACTTCCCGTTCTGGCAGGTGTTCCGCTTCGCCGCACCCGCGCTGATGGCGGGCAATGCAGGACTGCTGAAACACGCGTCGAACGTGCCGCAGTCGGCGCTGGCGATCGAGGACATCCTCCGCGAGGCGGGCTTCGATCATCACGAGTTTCAGACGCTGCTGATCGGCGCGGATCACGTCGCGGCGCTGCTCGATGACGAGCGCGTGAAAGCGGCGACGCTGACGGGCAGCGAGCCCGCGGGCGCGAACGTGGCGTCCGCGGCGGCGAGGCACATCAAGAAGAGCGTGCTCGAGCTCGGAGGCAGCGATCCGTTCGTGGTCATGCCGAGCGCGAATCTCGAGGAAGCGGTGAAGATCGGCGTGAAGGCGCGCATCGTCAACAACGGGCAGTCGTGCATCGCGGCGAAGCGCTTCATCCTGCATCAGGAGATCGCGGACGAGTTCGAGCAGCGATTCGTCGCGGCGATGGAGGCGCTGAAGATCGGCGATCCGAGCGACGAGTCGGTCGAGATCGGACCGCTGGCGACGCCGCAGATCGTCGATGACCTGGAAAAGCAGGTGAACGCAAGCGTGGCCGCGGGCGCGCGTTTGCTCACGGGCGGGAAGCGCATTGGTCAGCGTGGGAACTTCTACGCGCCGACGGTGCTCGCGGACATTCCCGCGAATGCTCCGGCGTACGCGGAGGAGACGTTCGGACCGGTGGCGGCGCTGTTTCGCGTGCGCGATGCGGAGGAGGCGATTCGTCTCGCGAACGCGACGACGTTCGGCCTCGGCGCGAGCGTCTGGACGCGCGACGACGCGGAGGCGGAGCGGTTCATCGCGGGGATCGAGTCGGGACAGGTGTTCGTGAACGCGATGGTGGCGTCGGATCCGCGCATGCCGTTCGGCGGCGTGAAGCACTCGGGCTTCGGCCGCGAGCTCGGCGTGTACGGCATCCGCGAGTTCGTGAACATCAAGACGGTGTGGGTGGCGTGACCGCGGTTCCGTTTCTCGATCTCGCGGCGGCCTACGACGAACTGCGCGACGAGCTCGATGCCGCCGCACTGCGCGTTCTTCACTCGGGCTGGTACATCCTCGGACCCGAAGTCGAGGCGTTCGAGCACGAGTTCGCGTCGTACTGCGGCGCGCGACACTGCGTGGGCGTCGGCAACGGACTCGATGCATTGCAGCTCATGCTCACTGCCGCGGGCATCGGTGCGGGCGATGAGGTGATCGTCCCCGCGAATACGTACATCGCGACGTGGCTCGCCGTGAGCCGCGCGGGCGCGACGCCGGTGCCGGTCGAGCCGGATGCGGCGACGCACAATCTCGATCCCGCCGGGGTGGAAGCGGCGATCACCGCGCGAACGAAGGCGATCCTCGCGGTGCATCTGTACGGACAACCCGCGGACATGACGTCGCTCTCCGCGATCGCGAAACGCCACGCGTTGTTGCTGTTCGAAGATGCCGCGCAAGCGCACGGTGCGACGTGGCACGGTGCGCGTGCGGGGAGTCTCGCGGACGCCGCCGCGTTCAGCTTCTACCCCGGCAAAAACCTCGGCGCCCTCGGCGACGCCGGCGCGGTCACGACGAACGATGCCGCGCTCGCCGATCGCGTGCGCCTGTTGCGCAACTACGGCTCGCGCGTGAAGTACGAGCACGAAGTGCAAGGCGGCAACTCGCGCCTCGACGCCGTGCAGGCGGCGCTGCTGCGCGTGAAGCTGAAGCGTCTCGACGAGTGGAACGACCGCCGTCGCGTCATCGCGCGGCGCTATTCATCCGAGCTCGCGAATTGCCCGCATGTCCTCGAGGGCGCCGATCCATCCTGGCACCTCTACGTCATCACGAGCGATCGCCGCGAC
>DATELS010000400.1:0-5511 GCA_035276365.1 Thermoanaerobaculia bacterium | reverse complement strand
AGAATGCGCGAGAGCGCCGCGTCCGCGCCGCTTTCTTTGAAGTGCTTCCACGGCTCGCGCGTGACGATGTACGAGTTGATCGCAACGAGCAGCTCCCACGCGGACTCGATCGCGCGTTGAAACGCGAAGTCGTCCATGTGCTGCAGAAACGCCGGCACGACCTCCGCCGCCTTGCGCATCAGATCGTTGTCGAAGCAGCGCTCCGGCGGCGTCTTGCCGCCGAAGTACGTGTCCGCCATCTTGATCGCGCGCGACAGCGTGTTGCCGAGGTCGTTGGCGAGGTCGGAGTTGTAGCGCTCGAGCAGCGACTGGTCCGAGTAATTCTGATCCTGCCCGAACACCATCTCGCGCAGCACGTAATAGCGCAGCGCGTCCGCGCCGAAGTCGCGGATGATGTTGTACGGCCGCACCACGTTGCCGAGCGACTTCGAGATCTTCACCTGATCGCGCAGCCACCACCCGTGTCCCACGACGCGCTTCGGCAACTCCACGCCGGCGGCCATCAGAAACGCCGGCCAGTACACCGCGTGAAAGCGCACGATGTCCTTGCCGATGAGATGCACGTCCGCGGGCCAGTACTGTTGGAACTGCGCGTCTTCGCTGCTGCCGAAGCCAAGCGCGGAGATGTAATTCGTCAGCGCATCCATCCACACGTAGATCACGTGCTCCGGATTGCCGGGGAAGGGGATGCCCCACTTGATCGAGCTGCGCGAGATCGACAGGTCCTTCAATCCCTGCTCGACGAACGAGACCACTTCATTCAGCCGCGTCTGCGGCCAGACGAATCCCGGGTTCTCCCGATAGTGCGCGAGCAGGCGATGCGTGTACGCGGACAAACGGAAGAAGTAATTCTTCTCCGTCGTCCACTCGACTTTGTGGCCGTCCGTGTCCACGCCGTCCTTCACCTGATTCTCGGGGATGAACGTCTCTTCGCTCTGGCAGTACCAACCCGAGTGCTCGCCGAGGTAGATGTCTTCGGGATTGCGCTCCTGGATGCGGCGAATGAGCTCGAGGACGCCGAGTCGGTGGCGCTGCTCGGTCGTGCGGACGAAGTCGTCGTGGCTGATGTCGAGCTTCTGCCAAAGCTCGTGATGCGTCTTCACCACGCGATCGGCGAGCTCGATCGGCGGGATGCCTTCCTTCGCCGCGGCGCGCTCGATCTTCTGCCCATGCTCGTCCGTGCCCGTGAGAAAGCGCACGTCATCGCCCATGCGCCGGCGATGGCGCGCGATCACATCCGCGACGATGTTCTCGTACATGTGCCCGATGTGCGGGTCGTCGTTGACGTAATGGATGGCAGTGGTGAGGTAGAACTTTTGGCCGCTCATGAGGAAGAGGCGGTCCACTGGAGCGCTGCGTCCGGCGGACCGGGCGGCGAACTATAACACGCGGAAAACGGGCGTCCGGGCGCGCAACATCGCGCCGAACATCGGCACTTCCGGCTCTTCCTCGTAATAGATGTCGACGTCGTAGCGCTGTTGCCACAGCGGCCAGCGCTCGACGATCTGCTCCGCCTCTTCCAGCATGTCCCAGAAATCGAAGTCGCGAACGTCACCGGCCATGCAGAAATTATCGCCGAACGGGTTCGGGGCTGAGGAACTTCTTCAATTGGTAGAGGACTTTGGCTTCGAGATCGAGATAGCTCATCGGCAGCATCTCGACCTTCGGCGTCGCCGTCTTCGCATCCCAACGAATCCGTTCTCCGCTTCCTTTCGTTTTCCTCTCTCGCGGCACGCCTGCCTCGTTCGTCATCGAGAAGAGATCGATGAAGCGATGCGGGCCGATGCCGAGGAAGGGCTCGAAGCGGACGGCGTGGGAGTCGTCGCAGTCGTTCGCTCCGCATCGTGGAGCGGCTTCGTCGTCCCACGCGTGAATCGCATCGCGATGCAGCTCGAGTGCGCGGCTCTTCGGATACGGCTCGATGTAGACGACCTTGCGCACGCCGGCGGTGACGATGAGCCGCGCGCATTGATGGCAGGGGAACGTCGTCGTGTACAGCGTCGTGTCGCGCGGACTCGCGCCGATGCGCGCGGCCGCGAGCACCGCCTCCATCTCCGCGTGACTCGTGCGTCCGAACTCTAGGAGGCTCATGACGCGCGAGCGGCGGAACGCGGCGCGCGCGTCGTCGATCGGCGGCTTGCCCGGTGCGGAAAGCCAGCCTGCGTCGCGCGCCATCTCCAGCATCTCGTCGATGATCTGGTCCGCGTGCACGTTGACGGAGTCGCGGTCTTCGTGAATGTCGCGGCGGTCGTAATGCTCGCCGGCGCGATACAAACCGCCGCCTCCTTTCGGCACGTCATTCCAGCCGACGCCGAGAACTTCGCCGTTGCGCGAGGCGACGACGGCGCCGACCTGGCGGCCGAGCGCGCCCGACGCGAGCGACGACGCGAACGCGTGAAACATCATCTGCTCGTCGCGCGACGGCGTCTCGCTCATGTCGCCGAGAATCAGACGAACAAAGCGATCGATCTGCTCGAACAGCGAAGCCTCGGCAGTGGGCGAGACGAAGAGATCGCAGAGTTGGAAGACGTCGCGCACGCGTTGTCCGTAGTCGTCCGACGCTTCGTCTTCATCGCGACGCGCGAGCGCTTCTGCTTCCAAAAGGTAATTCGGAAAGTTCGCCGATGCCGGCGTCTCGTTGTGCGACTTCGCGATGCGCTTCGCGAGCGACTCGATGCGCGCGGGACGATTCACGTTCACGCCGATGAGGAAGAAGCCCGCGCCATACACGCGGCGCAGGAGCTGCGCTTCTTCCGGACGCTTGAGCGAGCGCAGAACATATGCGCGGCGCGCGGGCGTGTTGCCGCGGCGCTTGCGGCACGCGCGGATCTCCGCGATCGCTGCGGCGGCGATGGCCGCGGGATTCGTGGCCAGGCAGCGGATGGCGTTGCCCGCGTCCATGTACGACGCGATGCGCATCTCCTCCGGACTCTCGAGCAGGCGCACGGGCGAGCCGGTGGCGGTGGTGAGCTCGCGTCGCGCGGCGATCTGACGGATGAGCGTGATCACGCTGATCTCCTCGACGTGGAGATAGTCGTTCTTGATCAGCGCATCGCGCAGTGTGCGGCTCACTTCCTGAAGGTCCGCGCCGACGGGACCGGCAAGGGCGAAGACGAGCTCGTGGCCGGGAGGTGCGTCGTAGAAGTCGTTCATGGGCTGCGTCACGGTTGACAGAGAGTATCAGAAGGACGTACAAGTACAAAAAGGGACGTACAAGGACAGAGAAAAAGTTTACATTGGAGGTCCAATGAGTCCGACCACCACCGCCGAACGCTGCCCCTGGTGCGGCAGCACCATCACCCACGCCAAGTTCCTCCAGATCCAGAACGCCATCCGCGAAGACGAGCGTCGCAAGCTCGCCGCCGCCGAAAAGGCGTTCCGCGACCGCGTCTCGAAGGAGCTCGATGCGGTGAAGCAGCAGTTCGAGAAGCAGCGCAAGAAGGAGCTCGCCGAAGTCCGCCAGATCCTGCAGAAGGACCGCGAGACCGCGCTCTCCAAAAAGGAAGCGGAGTTCGCGCGCGAGCGCGACGCCTTGCAGAAGAAGATCGTCGAGATCAGCCGCCGCGTGAAGAAAGCCGGCGGCGACGTCGCCGAGGGGATGGAGCTCGATCTCTTCGAAGAGCTGCGCGGCGCGTTCCCCGAGGATCAGTTGGCGCGGACGAAAGGGAAGGCGGGAGAGACGCTGCTGCACGACGTCCGCTACAAGGGCAAGTCGGCGGGACGCATCGTCATCGATCCCACGCCGCGCGCCGCGTGGCAGCACGCGTTCGTGACGAAGCTGCGGCAGGATCAGTCGGAGTCCGGCGCGGATCACGCGATCCTCTCCACCGGCGTCTTCCCCGCGGGCAAGAAAGAACTCTTCGTCGACTCGGGCGTGATCGTCGTCGCGCCGGCGCGTGTCAAAGCAATGGTGGACGTGCTCCGCAAGGCGATGATCGCGATGCACGTCGCGAAGCTGAGCGAAGCGGAACGCGCGGACAAGCTCGGACGCCTGTTCAAGTTCATCACCTCTCCGGAGTTCAAACGCCGTTTCGCTGAAGCCTCGGATCTCGCGGATGAGGCGCTCGAGATCGACGTGCAGGAGAAGCGCGCGCACGACAACGTCTGGAAGAAACGCGGCACGGTGCTGACGCGCATCAAGCAGGTGCTCCGCGCGATCGACACGGACGTGAGCGCGATCATCGAGGCGCGCGATGAGTCGGAGCCGCCCGCGCCGACTCCAATCCGCGCCGCCGCATTCCGGGTGACCTCGCGATGAGCCTCGCTGCGCGTACGGCTGATCATCAGTGGCAGGAGCGCCGCCTCGGCCGCACGATCCTGCGCACGTATCGCGACACGCGCGATCTGTACGACGTCGTGCCGAACGAGCGCCAGCCGCGCATGGGTCCGAAGGAGGACCTGGAACTGCAGCGGCAGATCGAGGCGAACGAAGGGATCTTCGAGCCGCTGCTCGTCGAGCCGCATCCGGATCTCGACGGCAAGTTCCGCATCATCGACGGCGATCGCCGCTGGACGAACTCGAAGGTGCTGGTCGAGGCGCAGAAGAAAGAGGAGTACCGCCGCATCCCGCTGGAGATCACGGACCGCACGCTGACGGACGACGAGCGGCTGCGCGTCTGGATCTACATCCACCGCCAACGCAAGGAGTGGGACGCGAAGGAAAAGGAGATGGTGGCGTACGGCCTCGTCGACATCGTTGGCCGCGCCAGCGCCGCCAACATCCTCGGCGTCACCGTGCGCGAGCTCGACAAGCTCGTCGACGTCTATCAGTTGTCCGAGAAGCTGACGAATCTCCCCGAGCCCGGCGCGTCGATCACGTGGGCGCGCGAGATCAAGAACATCAACAAGAGCCTTTTGACGCCGACGATCCTCGACACGATCGTGCGCAAGGTGAACGACAACGAGATCACGAACTCGAAGGAGATCCGCAAGCTGCGCGTCGTGCTGCGCGATCCGGTCGGCCGGCAGAAGTTCGTCGATGGACAGAGTCTCGAGACAGTGATGGACGCGATCGCGCCGCCGCAAAAGGAGAAAGGCACGCTGGCCGCGGACATTCAGGAGCTGACCGCGGCGCTGAAGCGGCACTCGTGGACGACGCTCGTCGACAACCGCGGCGACGCGCGCCTGCTCGAACAAGTGGAGGAAGCGGAGCGTCTGCTGCGCGATCTGAAAAAGGTCCTGGGATGACGCTGCCGAAGATCGAGCCGTTGCGTCCGACGAAGAGCGCGCACGTGCCGATCGGACGCGAGTGGACGTACGAGCTGAAGCTCGATGGATTCCGCGGAGTGCTGGAGATCGCGGAGGGCGACGCGCGGTTCACGTCGAAGAACGCGAAGCCGATGCGCCGCTTCCAGCCGCTGGCGCTGTCGCTCGCGCAATCGCTCGATGTGCGCGACGCGATCCTCGACGGCGAGATTCTCGTGATGGGCGAGGACGGTCCCGACTTCAACGCGCTCTTCTTCGCGCGACGCCCGCCGTGCTACGCCGCATTCGATTTGTTGTGGCTGAACG
>DATELS010000399.1:0-3786 GCA_035276365.1 Thermoanaerobaculia bacterium | reverse complement strand
GTCGATAGTTGAGCGGCGACGGATGCACGCGAATCTCCGGCAGCGTCGCCGGATCGAACTTGCCGATGCGCCGCATCGACTCGACGAGAATCCGCTGCTTCGCCTCGAGCTGTTTGTCGAGGCGCAGCGCGGTCCAGTCGCAGCCGCCGCACTCATTCGCCACGGGGCACGGCGCCGCGCGGCGAAACGCGCTCGGCGTCACGAGCTCGACGAGGTCCGCCTTCGCGAATCCTTTCTTCACCTCGTACAACCGCACGCGCGCGACGTCGCCCGGAAAGACGTTCGACGCGAAGACGGGAAAGCCGTCGACGCGCGCGATCGCCTCGCCGCCTGCCACGAGCTCCCCGGCCTCGATCGTGATCACGTCGCCTTCGCGCATCGCCGGTCAATATAGACTCTCGGGTCATGCGACACGCACGACTTCTCGTCCTGCTGCTCCTCTGTCCGCTGCACGCATTCGCATGGGGTCCGAAGGGTCATGCCGTGGTTGCCGAGCTGGCGGAGCGCGGGCTCTCGCCCGGCGTCGCGGCGCAGGTGCGCGATCTGATGTTCGCCGCGCCGCTGCGAGACAACGCGTCGCTGCCGGACGACTGGCGCGGTCAGGAGACGCGCGGCGAGCGCGCCGGCGACACGGGCGCGCTCCACTACAGCAATATCCCGAACGACAAGGCGACGTTCGATCGCACGCGCGACTGCGCGCAGGATCAGTGCGTGGTCGCCGGAATCGAGAAATACGTTGCGATCCTGAAGGACAAGACGCAGCCGAAGGACAAGCGTCGCGAGGCGTTGATCTTCGTCGTGCATTTCGTCGGCGACATCCATCAGCCGCTTCACGCGGCGGGCGGTCTCGTGCCGAATGAGCAGACGGGCGCCCTCGAGCCCGATCAAGGCGGCAACAAAGTGAAGGTCCGCTACCTCGGCGCCGAGTCGAATCTGCACACGGTGTGGGATTCGATGCTGATCGAGTGGGGACCGGAGACGATCGACGAGTACGTCGATCACCTCTTGAAGTACGAGCTGCGCGGACGTCCGATCGAGGAGCTGCAGCGCGGCACGCCGGTCGACTGGATCAACGAGTCGCATTACGCCGCCGTCCACGATGGCTACGCCATCGGCAACGGCCGCCTCGGCTCCGACTACGCGCAACGCAACATCGGCATCATCTACGAACGCCTGCTGCGCGGCGGCCTGCGGCTGCGAAAGTTGCTGGAGGACACGCTCGGCGCGCCGTGACGCACCTGTGATACAACCCGCGCCGCCATGAAAGTCCACGAATATCAGGCGAAGGAAATCCTGCGGCGTTACGGTGTGCCGACGCCGCGCGGCATCGTCGTCGACACGCCCGACGAGGCGCGTCAGGCGGCGAAAGAGCTCGGCGGTCGCGTCGTCGTCAAGGCGCAGATTCATGCGGGCGGGCGCGGGAAGGGCGGCGGCGTCAAGCTCGCCAAAGACGCCGACGAGGCGGCCGACCTCACGAAGAAGATGCTCGGCATGACGCTCGTCACGCATCAGACCGGCCCCGAGGGTCGCGTCGTGCGCAAGGTGCTCATCGAAGAAGCGCTCAACATCGACAAAGAGCTCTACCTCGGCATCACCCTCGACCGCCGACTCGGCATGAACGTCATCATGGCGTCCGCGCAGGGCGGCATGGACATCGAGGAAGTCGCGGCGCACGATCCGAACGCCATTCACCGCGAGCCCGTCGACAGCGTCCTCGGCGTCCAGCCGTTCCAGGCGCGCCAGGTCGCGTACGCGCTCGGCCTCACCGGCGACGCGTACAAGAAATGCGTCGACTTCGTGCAGAAGCTGATGCGTGCGTACATCGAGACCGACGCATCGCTCGCCGAGATCAACCCGCTGCTCGTGACGAAGGAAGGCGACGTCCTCGCGCTCGACGCGAAGATGAACTTCGACGACAACGCGATGTTCCGCCACAAGGACATCGTCGAGATGCGCGACTATCACGAGGAAGATCCGCTCGAGGTCGAGGCATCGAAGTTCGGACTCAACTACATCAAGCTCGATGGCAACGTCGGCTGCATGGTCAACGGCGCGGGACTGGCGATGGCGACGATGGACATCGTCAAGCTCGCGGGCGGCGAGCCGGCGAACTTCCTCGACGTCGGCGGCGGCGCGAGCGCGGAGCAGGTCAAGAACGCGTTCCGCATCATCCTCAGCGACAAGAACGTGAAGGCGATCCTCATCAACATCTTCGGCGGCATCATGCGCGGCGATCGCATCGCCGAGGGAGTCGTGAGCGCGTCGAGGGAAGTGGGATTGCCGGTGCCGGTGGTCGTGCGACTCGAAGGCACGAACGTCGAGCTCGGAAAAGAAATCCTGGCGAAGTCGGGCCTCCCGCTCATCACTGCCGACGGCATGTGGGACGCGGCGCAGAAGGTCGTGGCCGCGACAAAGGGAGCGGCGTAATGGCGATCTGGGTCGACAAGAACACGCGAGTCATCGTCCAGGGCATCACCGGACGCGAGGGAACCTTTCACGCGATCGGCTGCCGCGACTACGGCACGCAGGTCGTCGGCGGCGTGACGCCGGGCAAGGGCGGAACGACGCACGAAGGCTTCCCGGTCTTCAACACGGTGTCCGAGGCGCGCGAGAAGGCGGGTGCGACGTGCTCGCTCATCTTCGTGCCGCCACCGTTCGCCGCGGACGCGGTGATGGAGTCCGCGGACGCGGGCGTTGAGTTGATCGTCTGCATCACCGAGGGAATCCCGGTGAACGACATGATGAAGGCGCATGACTTCCTGAAGAAGACGAACGCGATGCGCGTCGCGGAAGGGAAGTCGCCGTCGCGGCTCATCGGTCCGAACTGCCCGGGCATCATCACGCCGGGACAGGCGAAGATCGGGATCATGCCCGGACACATTCACAAGCCGGGACCGATCGGCATCGTGTCGCGTTCTGGAACGCTGACGTATGAGGCGGTCGGCCAGACGCGCACGATCGGACAGTCGACCGCGGTCGGCATCGGCGGCGATCCGCTGCCGGGCACGAACTTCATCGATTGCCTGGCCGCGTTCCAGCTCGATCCGGAGACCGAGGCGATCATCATGATCGGCGAGATCGGCGGAAGCGCGGAGGAGGACGCCGCCGCATTCGTGAAGGCGAATGTGACGAAGCCCGTCGTCGCGTTCATCGCCGGCCAGACCGCGCCTCCGGGACGCCGCATGGGTCACGCCGGCGCGATCATCAGCGGCGGCAAAGGCACGGCCACCGAGAAGATGGCCGCGCTCGAAGCCGCGGGGATTCACGTGGTGAAGGCGCCGTCGGATATGGGGAAGAAGATCGAAGAGGTCTGGCGCGCGCGCTAGTTCAACGTCGTCACTTCACCCGTATCCAAATCGTAGTACGCCGCGACGATCTTCAGCTTCCCGCTCATCGCGGCGTCGCGAATGACGCGGCTTTGCGCGAGCAGCGCGGCGACGCTCGCGCGCGTGTTCGCCTCGACCGCGTGCTTCACCGCCTCCGGATCCTTCGGGTCCCATTTCACGCCGACGAACGACTGGCGGATCTGCGTCGCGAGCGCGAGCAGGTGCGGGGACTCGGGATCGCCGGCGCCCATCGATGCCTTCACCGCGCCGCAGTTCTCGTGTCCCAGCACCACGATGAGATGCGTGTACCCCTCCGAGATCGCGTACTCGATCGACGCGAGGCCGTACGTATCGGCGATGCTGCCCGCGCTGCGAATCACGAACAGCGTCCCGAGCGACTGATTGAAGACGAGCTCCGGCGGCACGCGGCTGTCCGAGCAGGAGAGGATCGTCATCGGCG
>DATELS010000398.1:0-2336 GCA_035276365.1 Thermoanaerobaculia bacterium | reverse complement strand
CTCGATCTTCACGATCTCGAACGGCTCGGTCTCTTCGGAGTAGAGAAGCACGGACTGCTTCTCGGCGTCGCCCTGCAGCATGTTGAAGCGGACGAAGCCCGCCGGATGCGCCTCGACGTACGGCTTCACGATCGCGGTGATCGTGACCTGCGCCGTGGCGGCGGACGGATCGTTCGTCTCGAGCTGGACCGACTTCGAGATCGGGCCGGCGAAGTTCGTCGTGTCGACGTGCGCCGAGACCTTGCCGGTCTCGCCCGGCTTGATCAGACGCGTGAAGTCCGCGACCGTGCAGCCGCAGGTCGGCTTGGCGGCGAGGATCTCGAGATCCGTCGTGCCGGTGTTCTTGACCTCGAAGCTCCAATCGAGCTTCTGACCCTTGGGAACGGTACCGAAATCCTTGATCGGCTCGGTCAGCGTCAGGCGCGGGGCCTTCGCTGCATCAGCAGCCTTCGGTTCCTCGGCGACGGCAAACGGGGCCGCCAGCGTCAGAGCCAAGGCAACGGTCGTGGCAAACAATCGCTTCGACATTGCGCAGAATCCTCCTGGTGATTAGACGAACTGTGGGTTTCGAACAGCCCTCCCATGAGGGCCATTCCATGGAATGATGACGTGTTCCCGCACGAATTTTGCGAACGGCCGAGTGAATGCCTCACCTCAAAGAAATCCCTGACCTCCGACGCGTCTACCTGATCGGCATCTGCGGCACTGCGATGGCCTCGCTGGCCGGAATGCTCCAGCAGCGGGGCTACGAAGTGGCGGGCTCGGACGAGCACGTCTATCCGCCGATGTCCACGTACCTCGAACAGCTCCGGATCTCCGTGCTCGAGGGGTATACGAAACAGCATCTCGAGACGTTTCGCCCCGAGCTCGTGGTGATCGGCAACGCGGCGGCGAACACGAATGCCGAGGCGGCCGCGACCGTGGAGATGGACCTGCCGTACACGTCCATGCCCGAGGCGATCTATCACTTGTTCATCAAGGGGAAGCACTCGATCGTCGTCAGCGGAACGCACGGGAAGACGACGACCACTTCGCTCATGGCGTGGCTGCTCGAGTCGGCGGGACGAGATCCGTCGATGGTCGTCGGCGGCATCCCGCTCAACTTCAATCAGAACTTCAAGCTCGGCGGCGGCGCGGAATTCGTGATCGAAGGCGACGAGTACAACACGGCCTTCTTCGACAAGGGTCCGAAGTTCCTGCACTACCACGCGAACACGCTGCTCCTGAACAACATCGAGTTCGATCACGCGGACATCTACTCCGACCTCGACGCGATCCTGGCCGCGTTCCGCGCGGCGGTGCGGCAGGTCGCGCCGGGCGATGTGATCGTCGCGAACGGCGACGACGCGAACGTGATGTCGCTGCGCGCGGAGGCGAAGTCGCGCTGGATCACGTTCGGGTCGAGCAACAAGTGCGACGCGTACGCGACGGCCGCGGAGGAGCATCCGGAAGGGACGTCGTTCACGGCGTGGTGGGAAGGGAAGGAGTGGTACCGCTTCAAGACCACGCTCTCCGGCCAGCACAACGTGCTGAACGCGCTCGCGGACGCGGTGATCGCGCGGTTGCGCGGCGTGTCGGCGGAGGAGATTCAGAAGGGACTGGAGACGTTCCAGGGCATCAAGCGGCGGATGGAAGTGCGCGGCGTGAAGCGCGGCGTGACGGTGATCGATGACTTCGCGCATCACCCGACCGCGATTGCGACGACGGTCGCCGGCGCGCGCCGCCGCTACCCGGGACAGCGCATCTGGGCGTTGTTCGAGCCGCGGTCGATCTCGTCGTCACGCAAGGAGTTCGAAGCCGGCTACATCGACGCGTTTCATCAGGCGGACCGCGTGATCATCGGGCCAGTCTTTCACAAGCAGCGCTACGAGACGCGCTACGGCCTCGACAAGATGATGTCGGTGGAGACGATCGTCGACAGCTTGAAGCGCGACGACATCGAGGCGGAGCAGATCGACGACTTCGACGCCATCGCCGCGCGCATCGCCCGCGACGCGCACGAGGGCGACGTCGTGCTGGTGATGTCGTCCGGCGCGTTCGGCGGCGTGCACGAGAAGATCCTCGCGGCGCTCGACTAGATTCCTTACCTCACCGCGTCGCGCAACTGCTGAATGTCGATCGCGCGGATCGGCGTGCCTGCCGCAACCGCGTTCGCCCACGTGTACGTGGGAACGCCGCGGTTCGTGCGGACCTCGTTGATCGCGTCGCGCAGCGCGATCACATGCGCGGCCTGGATCGCGCCGCTGAACGTGATCGAGATCGGCGCGAGTCCCGCGGCCGCGCGCAACGCGTTCACGGCGTCGCGAATCTCGTTGAAGTGCGCGGCGCGAATCGTC
>DATELS010000397.1:0-18343 GCA_035276365.1 Thermoanaerobaculia bacterium | reverse complement strand
AGAACTTCAAGCGCGCACTGATCCAGGTCCGCCAGGACGTCGAGTCCGGCTCGAGCCTCGCGGATGCGATGCGCAAGCACCCGAAGATCTTCAACGATCTGTTCACGAACATGGTCGCCGCCGGTGAGGCGGGCGGTATTCTCGACACGATCCTGCAGCGCCTGGCGACGTACATCGAGAAGTCGGTCAAGCTGAACTCGCAGGTGAAGTCGGCGATGATCTATCCGGTCGCCGTCATCAGCATCGCCTGCATCGTCGTCGCGGTCATTCTCTGGAAGGTCATCCCGGTCTTCGCCGCCCTGTTCGAGTCCCTCGGCGCGGAGCTGCCGCTGCCGACGCGCGTCGTCATCGCGCTCTCGAACTTCATCGCCAGCTTCTGGTGGCTGATCGGAATGCTGATCGTGGCGTTCATCTACTCGATCCGCAAATACCACGAGACGTACAAGGGCAAGCGCGTCCTCGACAACATCCTCCTGAAGACTCCGGTCCTCGGACTCCTCCTGCGCAAGATCGCCGTGGCGCGTTTCTGCCGCACGCTGTCGACGCTGACGTCCTCCGGCGTTCCCATCCTCGACGGACTGCAGATCACGGCGCGCACCGCGGGCAACTCGATCGTGGAAGACGCGATCATGGCCACGCGCAAGTCGGTCGAGGAAGGCAAGACGATCAGCGAGCCCCTCGGCGAGACGAGCGTGTTCCCGCCGATGGTCGTGCAGATGATCGCGGTCGGCGAGCAGACGGGCGCGCTCGACACCATGCTCTCGAAGATCGCCGACTTTTACGAAGACGAAGTGGACATCGCGGTCGCGGGCCTGATGAAGCTCCTCGAGCCCGTCCTCATCGCCTTCCTCGGCGTCGCCATCGGCGGCATCGTCATCGCGATGTACATGCCGATGTTCACGCTGATTTCGCAGATCGGCTAGGGACAGCTCTTAGGAGAACCGAGCTCTTAGGAACTCCTAAGAGCTAAGAGCTGCGAGCGAAGAGCTATGTCGATGTCCACCGACACCCGGATGCTCATCGCGGCCCGGGTGATCGTCGTCACGACGCTCCTCCTCGCGGCGCTGATCATTCAGTACACCGTCCGCGAGGTCCTGCCGCTCGACTATCTGTACACGGCCACCGGCGTCACGTATGCGCTGACGCTCGTCTACATCGCGCTCGCCTTCACCATCCCTTCGCGCGCCATCAACCTGATGGTCCAGATCGGCGGCGATCTCATCGTCGAGACCTTGCTCGTGTACTTCACCGGCGGCCTCGACTCGCCGTTCTCGTTTCTCTATCTCGTCTCGATCATCACCGCGTCGATGCTCTTGTATCGCCGCGGCGGACTTCTCGCCGCATCGGGCGCGACGATCATGTACGGGTCGCTCGTCGATCTCATGTACTACGGCCTCCTGCCGATGCCCGAGCAGTCGCTGTTCCTCCCGAGCGCGTGGTCGGCGTCGCGGCTCTACTTCAACATCGCCGCGAACTTCGCCGGCTTCTATGCCGCGTCGCTCCTGACTTCGTATCTCGCGGAGCAGCAGCGCACGACCTCGCGCGAGCTCACCGCGGTGCGGCAGAACCTCGCCGAGCTGCGCGCGCTCAATCAAAACGTCGTCGAGTCCATCCCCTCGGGACTGATCACGCTGTCGACGTTCGGCACCGCGACGTTCGTCAATCCCGCGGGCTGCCAGATCCTCCAGCTCCCCGCGTTGTCGATCCTCGGCCGCCACGTCACCGAGCTCGGATTCTTCACGATCGAGACGTGGAACGAGGCGCGCGAGCAGCTCGCGTCGGGCTCGGTCGTGCGTCAGGAGAGCGACGCGTGGGGCTCGCCGGACGAGCACCGCACGATCGGCTTCGCCGTCACGCATCTCAGCACGCTCGACGCGCAGACCGCGGGCTACACGCTCATCTTCCAGGACCTCACCGAGATGAAGAAGATGGAAGCGGAGCTGCGATTGAAAGACAGGATGGCCGCGGTCGGCGAGCTGTCCGCGGGCATCGCGCACGAGATTCGAAATCCGCTCGCCGCGATCGCCGGCTCGGTGCAGGTGCTCAAGGGATCGAAGTCGCTGACGACGCAGGAGCAGCGATTGATGTCGATCGTGCTGAAGGAATCGGAGCGGCTCAACAAGTCGATCTCCGACTTCCTGCGCTTCGTGCGCCCGCAGGAGAAGCGCGCGCTTGAGTTCGACGTCGCCGCGAGTCTCGACGAGACGCTCGACCTGCTCGAGAACTCGCGCGAGCTCGACGCGCGCCACCAGATCCGCCGCGAGATCGCTCCTCCGTCCTTTACGCTCCTCGGCGACGGCGATCAAATCCGCCAGGTGTTCTGGAACCTCGCGCGCAACGCGGTGCAGGCGATGCCGCACGGCGGCGTGCTCACCGTGCGCACGGCGGTGCACGACGACGCGTATCACATCGTCTTCACCGACAGCGGACGCGGGATGTCGCACGCCGATCTGCAGCGCCTTTTCCAGCCCTTCCGCACGAACTTCCCCTCCGGCACCGGCCTCGGCATGGCCATCTCGTACCGCATCGTGCAGGAGCACGGCGGCAGGATCGAAGTCGCATCGAGCGAAGGAAGCGGAACGGCGATCACAGTCACCCTTCCGACCCTGTAGACTTCGATCAGTGACTCACGACGAGCGCATCCTGACCGCCACGCCGGTCGACGACGATCTGCAAACCGAGCTCTCGCTGCGCCCGAAGATGCTGCGCGAGTACATCGGGCAGCACAAAGTGAAGGCGAACCTCGAGATCTCGCTCGAGGCGGCGCGCAAGCGCGGCGAGTCGCTCGATCACGTCCTCCTCTTCGGTCCTCCCGGCCTCGGCAAGACCACGCTCGCCAACATCATCACGAACGAGATGAACGCGAACATGCGCACGACGTCCGGTCCCGCGCTGGAGAAGCCGGGCGATCTCGTCGCGATCGTGACGAACCTCGAAGCGGGCGACGTGCTGTTCATCGACGAGATCCATCGTCTGCCGCCGATCGTCGAGGAAGTCTTGTACTCGGCGATGGAGGACTTTCATGTCGACGTAATCATCGGCCAGGGTCCCGCCGCGCGCACTTTGAAAGTCGAGCTGCCGCGCTTCACGCTCGTCGGCGCGACCACGCGTGCGGGCCTGCTCACCGCGCCGCTGCGCGCGCGCTTCGGCATCGTGCATCGGCTCGACTTCTACGACGTCGACTCGCTGACGATCATCGTCCGCCGCTCTTCGGACATCCTCGGCATCCCCATCGATCGCGACGCCGCGACCGAGATCGCGCGCCGCTCACGCGGCACGCCGCGCATCGCCAATCGCCTGCTGCGCCGCGTGCGCGACTTCGCGGAAGTGCGGCACGAGGGGAACGTGAACGTGGCGATCGCGCGCGAGGCGCTGCGCATGCTCGAAGTCGATGAGTACGGCCTCGACGAGATCGATCGCAAGCTGCTGACGACGATCATCGAGCGCTTTCACGGCGGTCCTGTTGGGTTGAACGCGGTGGCGTCATCGATCGGCGAAGACCGCGGCACGATCGAGGATCTCTACGAGCCGTACCTCATCCAGATCGGCTTTCTGCAACGCACGCCGCGCGGCCGCGTCGTGAGCCGCACCGCGTACGAGCACCTGAAGTACCCGGCCAGCGGCGCGCGAACGCTCTTCTAATCCTTCCTGAAGTGCGCGCCGATCGAGCGCGGGTTGCGCAGCGCGGCATTCGCGACGATCGCCGCCATCTGCTGCCCGTGAAACAGCTCGACGATCGACTTGCTGATCGTCGACTCGTGGTAGTACTTCGTGAGGCGGGAGCCGAGGTGTTGCATGTCGGCGACGGCGCGCTTGAGGCGCTCGTAGCTGCGCACGATGCCCACGTAGTTCCACGTCGTGTGCTGGATGATCGTCCAGTCCTGCAGGATCAGCGCCGGATCCTCGAGGTTCTCTTTTCCGGGCGGCTGCCAGTCGGGAATCGTCGTCACGATCGCGTCGGGATAGCGTCCGCTTCCCGCGGGCAGTGACGAGAACGCGCGTTGCACCGCGGGCGACGCGCTCGACGCCGGATGCTCCAGCTTCTCGCGAATCGACTGCGCCGCGTAGAAGCCCCACGTCAGCCCTTCGAGCAGCGACGTCGACGCGAGCCGGTTCGCGCCATGCACGCCCGAGCACGAAGTCTCGCCAATCGCGTACAAGCGGCTCAGCGTCGTCTCGCCGAAGTTGTTCACGAGGACGCCGCCGCAGAAGTAATGCGCCGCGGGCACGACCGGAATCGGATCGCGCTCGATGTCGACGCCGATCTCCGCGCACGCCTTGCGGATGTTCGGGAAGCGCTCCGGAATCGGCTCGCGTCCGTTGTAGAAGTTCGCGAGATCGAGATAGACGAACTCCTCTTTGTTGCGCGTCATCTCTTCAACGATCGCGCGCGCCACGACGTCGCGCGGCGCGAGATCCTTCAGCTCCGGCGCGTAGCGCTCCATGAAGTACTCGCCGCGCTGATTGCGCAGCCGCGCGCCTTCACCGCGCAACGCCTCGGAGATCAGGAAGTGATTCGCCTTCTTGTCCGCGAGCGCGGTCGGATGGAACTGCACGTACTCCGCGTTCATGATCCGCGCGCCGCCGCGGTGCGCCATCACCACGCCGTCGCCCAGCGAGTTGCGCGTGTTCGTCGTGTGCAGATAGATCTGGCCGACGCCGCCCGTCGCCAGCACCGTGTAGTCCGCGAAGATCGTGTAGACGTCGTTCGTGCGGTTGTCGAGGAGATACGCGCCCACGCACTCGTTCGTCAGGCGGTAGCGCACCTGGATGTCCTGCGGATGATGGTGCGTCGTCAGGAGATCGATCGCCGTCACGTCCGTCGCGAGCGTGATGTTCGGCTCCGCCTTCACGCGATTGAGGAGCGACGTCTCGATCGCGCGTCCTGTCGCGTCGCCCGCGTGGATGATGCGCGACAGCGAGTGCGCGCCTTCCTGCGTCAGATCGAGCTCGCCCTCGTGCGTCGTCGAGAAGGGGACGTGAATCTCTTCGAGCAGCAGTTGCTTGACGACGCTCGGACCTTGCTCGGCGAGGAAGCGCACCGCCGACTCGTTCGAGATGCCGGCGCCGGCGCGGATGATGTCCGCGACCAGCTTGCCCGGCGAGTCGCCTTCGCCCTGATAGATGATCCCGCCCTGCGCCCACGACGTGTTGCAGTCCGCGGGATCGACGGCCTTCGTCACCAGCAGCACCTTGATGCCGGCCGAGGCGAGAGTGAAGGCGGTGGTGAGCCCGGCGATGCCGGTGCCGATGACGAGTGCCGGATAGTGCTCGCGGTTGCGCAGGTTCGCCACGGCGCGGGATTGTATTCCGCTAATTGGGATGCATCGTCGTGATCTGCTGCGTGTCGTTGTTCGTGATCGTGAGGAATGCCCAGATCGCGGGCGGATAGAGCAGCGGCGGCGGCTCCAGCGGATCCGGAGGCGCGACGGTGATGTCCATCGCGCCGTTCGTCACGTTCACAGGGAAATTCGTGAACGTCGCGTAGGCCGGCGTGAAGAGATCGTTGCGCGGCTTGCGCAGCTCGACGACGTGCGCCTCGCCGTTGAACGTGACGAACGCGAAGGCCGGCGCCGCGCTGTAGATGCGCAGCGTGATGCGGAAGCGCGGATCGACCGGCACCCGCGGGAAGAGCATCGGCTCGGAGTTCGTGAAGTCGCGCTCGCGCACGACGCGCAGCTCCGTACCGTAGTTCGCGGCTTCGCGCGTGACGTCGAAGACGCGCAGGTAGAGGCCGAGGTCGCGCGCGGCTTGTTTGGGGACGTAGAGGAAGCGGCCGGGCGTGCCGTCCAGGATCGCGTTGCGGTCATCGAACGCCTCGGACGGTTTGATCGGGATCGGATCGTTCGCCGGATCGAGCGGCGGGCAGAGGATGATGCAGTTGTACATCAAGCCGTGAACCGGCACGATCTGCGAGTTGAATCCGGTGTTCGCCGCGTGAAACTCGGTGTGGAACTCCGAGCCGAACGCGCCCTTCACCGGACCGGTGTAGACGGGCAGCAGGAAGCGTTCAAAGGCATCCGAGGTCGCGCCGGTGAAGGTGAAGGGCGCGGAGCCGGAGCCGGACGTCGGCTGATTCACTCTCACGAACGTCGCGCCGGGGAGATGCGCGGGCGTTTTCGCCGTGATCGTCGTCGCGTCGATGACGTGGATGTCGTGCGCGACCGCGCCTCCGAACTCGACCACCGCGCTGTTATCGAAGCCCGTCCCGCGGATCGTCACTTCCTCGTTGCCCGCGACGCGACCCGTGTTCGGGGTGACCGAGGTGATCGTGGGCGGAGCGGCGAGAGCGGAGGAGGCGAGGAGGAGCGCGATCGGAAGGAGCTTGCGGGACCGGGACATGCGCCGCATTCTAGGAAACTTGAACGTCGCGATCATGCGGACTCTGCTGGCGCTCTTCGTGATGCGCGTCGTCGCGCAGATCGCCGTCGTGCTCGTTCATCCGCGCTGGTTGCCGCCGATGAAGGACTGGTACTCGGGCCTCCTCGCGTATCCGCTGCTCCTGCCCGCGCAGATCGCGATCATCGCGCTCATGCTGTTCATGATCCGGCAGGTCGCGCGCGGCGTGGAGCGCAACCGGCGTATCGCAATCGGCGTCTTCGTCTTCGCGTCGCTCTACGCGGCGGCGATGCTCGTGCGGTTCATCGTGCTGCGCACGCACCATCCGGAGTACGCGTGGTACGAGGGCGGGATGATCCCCATCCTCTTCCACTGGGTGCTGGCGGGATTCCTCTTCGTGTACGCGCGAAGCCGGCTCAAGCCGCCGGCTGCGCGAATCCCGTGATCACGTACGACCCCGACTTCAGGTCCTTCTTGATCTTGATGATGTTGTTCGTCTGTGCGTCCTCGAGGAGATCGCTGAACGTGTTGTAGCCGTAGTACTCCTCGTTGAAGGTCGGCTTCTTGCGCTGCATCGTCTGCTTGACCATCGAGCCCCAGAGGATCTCTTTGTTCTCGCGCATGAGCGCCTTGATCGAGTCGATGAGCAGCTTGAACACTTCCGACTTCTTCTTGTCCTGGAACGCGACCGTCGGCGCCTTCTGCACGCCGCGCACGAGGTCTTCGTAGAAGATGAACTCGTCGCAGTTGTCGATGAGGAGATCGCTCGACGAGTTCTTCACACCGCAGCCGATCACGTACTTGTCGTTCTCCTTCAGCTTCGACACGAGCGGCGAGAAGTCGGAGTCGCCGGAAAGGATCACGAACAGATCGATGTGCTCTTTCGAGTAGCAGAGGTCCATCGCATCGACGACCATGCGGATGTCGGCGGAGTTTTTTCCCGAGTATGACCGCGCCGGGATCTCGATCAGCTCGATGGCCGCCTCGTGCAGCTCGCGTTTGTAGTCCGGGAACTTGTCCCAGTCCGAATACGCGCGTTTGACGACGATTTTTCCCTTCTCGAGCAGCCGCTCGAGCACGAGCTCGATGTCGAACTTCTTGTACTTCGCCTCCACGACGCCGATGGCGATGTTCTCGAAATCGATGAACAGCGCGATCTTGCTTTCACTCATGCGGCGGTTACTGGGGGAGGAGCCGTAGTCGGCGTCTTCGCCGTCAAAGGTGGGTTTTCTCGACACGAGTCGGGAGTCTATCAGCAAGTACACTACCGCGCCGTGAAGCGCTACCTCACGCTGGCCCGGCCGTTCACTCTGCTTCCGCCTCTGCTCGGCATCATCTCCGGCGCGATCTGCGCATGGGGCTCGGCGCACAATCCCGACCCCTCGCGCGCGCTCACCAGCTCCGTCATTTTGACCGTCGCCCTCGGTTCCGTATGTGCGGCCTTCCTGAATGCCGCCAACAATGCGCTCAACCAGATCTACGACCTCGAGATCGATCGCATCAACAAGCCGAATCGTCCGCTCGTCACCGGTGAGCTCTCCATTCGCCAGGCGTGGATCTTCACCTGGATCATGTACGTGATCGGCACGCTGCCGACGTGGCTCGTCGTCGTGCATCCCTACACGACGTGGCGCGCGAAGCTCACCGCGCCACTCGCGGAGCACGAGTGCTTCTTCATCTATCTCATCGCGCTCGTGTCGACGTTTGTCTACTCCGTCCCCGCCCTCGGCCGCACGAAGGCGCATCCGATCGGCGCGAACCTGACGATCGCCATTCCGCGCGGCTGTCTGCTGAAGGTCGCCGGTTGGACGATGGTGGCCAAGGCGACGGTCGCCGAGCCCTGGTTCATCGGCATCATTTTCATGTTCTTCCTCCTCGGCGCCGCCTCGACGAAGGACTTCAGCGACATGGAAGGCGATCGCGCCGGCGGCTGCCGCACGCTGCCGATCCGCTACGGCGTGCGCCGTGCGGCGTGGATGATCGCGCCGTTCTTCATCTTCCCGTGGCTGCTGATGCCCGTCGGCGCGCGCCGCGGGATCCTCACCGGCAACGCGACGTTCCTGACCGCGCTCGGTATCGCGCTCGCGCTGTGGGGCGCGTACACGGTGTGGCTGATCGTGCGCAACCCGGAGGAGCTCACGGCGACGGAGAACCATCCGTCGTGGCGGCACATGTACCTGATGATGATGGCGGCGCAGGTGGGATTCGCGGCGGCGTATCTCGTCTGAGCGTTACCATCACGTGTGCTCTCCTTCGAACGCGAGCTCGAGTCGCTGCGCCCGCTTCTGGGCGATCGTGAGACGAACGCGCTGATCGCGCGCGAGCGGCGCGAGGTGTTCTCGATCTATCCCGAGCTGCGCATCGCGAGCTAGGCGGGCGTGATGCTGCTCGCGACGGCCGCGGGCATTGTGCTCAAGAACAACCTCGAGCGCATCGGTCCGCTCGCACTGGCGCTGCTGATGGGCATCGCCGCCACGGCCTGTTATGCATGGACGTGGTGGCGCCGCTCGCGCGCCTCGCTCGTCGACGACTACGTGCTCCTCCTCGGCGCGCTGCTCGTGAGCGCGGACGTCGCGTTCATCGAGTCGCAGTTCCACCTGCTCGGCGCATCGTGGCAGCGGCACTTTCTCCTGCTCGCGATCGTGCACGCGATCGGCGCGTACGCGTACGGCTCGCGCATGGTCCTGTCGCTGTCGATCGCCGCGTTCGCGGCGTGGCTGCGCGTCGATCCGCGCCCGTTGTTCAACTTGACGTTCAGCGGCGAGGTCGCGATGCGCGCGTATCTCTGCGCCGCGCTCTTGCTCGTGTGGCGCGCGGTCGATCTGCGCGTGAGAAAGAAGCGCGATTTCGCGCCGCTCTTCGAGCACTTCGCGGCGAACCTCGCCCTCGCCGCCGGCTTCGTGTTCCTCGGCGACTCCGTGACGGTGGGCATGTCGCTGACGGTCGTCGTGGCGATGGTCGTCATCGCGTGCGGCGTGCGCATGCGCCGCGAGTCGTTCGTGCTGTACGCGTTTCTCTACGCTGTGATCGCGATCGATATCCTCGTCGCGAATCAATTGCCGGAGGACACGGTCGTGTTTCTCTTCATCATCGTCTCGACGATCGCCGCGATCGTCGGGCTGATCGTCATCCACGCCCGCATGAGGGACTCGCGATGAACGAACGCAATCGCGCGCTGCGCGAGCGCGCCGCGACGTGGGTCGAAGAGCAGTTCATCGGCGTCGAGACGCAACGCGCGATCGAGGCGGCGCTGCCGGTCGAAGGGCGCACGCACGGCTTCCTCGCGCAGTGCGTCTTCTTCGTGCTCACGTCGATCGGCATGGCGGCGACCTTCGGGCTGACGAAGATCTTCGACATGCCCGGCTTCATCTCCGGCATCGCCTTCCTCGCCGCGGCGGAGTTTCTTCTCGCGCGCAAGTGGTTCGCGACCGGCGTCGAGTCCGCACTGTGGCTCGGCGGTCTCTTCGCCATCCTCACAGACCTGCCGAACTCCGGAAAGCCGGAGGCGCTGCTCGTCTTCGCCGCCGCGTGTGCGCTCGCGGGAG
The DNA here is from genome assembly GCA_035276365.1 of Thermoanaerobaculia bacterium. GTDB lineage: Bacteria > Acidobacteriota > Thermoanaerobaculia > Gp7-AA8 > Gp7-AA8 > QHVT01. The sequence goes on along the minus strand of DATELS010000397.1, from coordinate 8,459 downwards.
CGCGCGTGCGCAACCCGTTGTTCGGGACGGGCGCGGCGTTGTTCGTCGTCGCATACGCCGAGACGAAGTTCGATCGCGGCGTCATCGTCGCGCTCGTGCTGGCGCTCGTCGCGTGCATCGCGCTCCTGCGCACGTGGCGGCGTCCGTCGACGGAGTGGCTGTGGATCTTCCTCGCCGTCGTGTTGCCGTGCGCGGGACGGGTCGCCGCCGACGCGCAGTGGCGCTCCATGACGATCGCGCTCTACGCCGCCTTCGGAGTGCTCGTGCTCACGCTCGCCTTCGTGAAGCGCCATCACGCGCTCGTGCTCGCGGGCGCGATCGGACTGGCGATCGCGAACGTCGAGCTCTCGCGCATGATCGCGCGTCCGCTCGAATTGAAGCTCGCCGCGGGAGGCGCGTTCCTGCTCCTGATCGCGTACGTCGTCTCCCGCGCGCTGCGCGACAAGACGAGCGGAATCGTCGTCACGCCCGCGCGACCCACCTCTGCGGAGGACGCGCTTTCGATCGCGGGAGCGCTCGCCGCGTCGCATCAGACGAAAATCGATGCGCCGGAGCCCGGACGCGCGCAAGGCGAAGGCGGCTTTGGGGGCGCGGGAGCGAGCGGAGACTACTGAAAACAGAAGCGGAGTGTTCCACGTGCCACAAATTGTGTGCACCCCGCTGCGCAACCCCCACAGGTAGTACCTCTCGTCGCTCGAATCGGCTTTTCCGCAGAATTCGGATTCCGCTTTCTTTTCGCCCCTTTTGTCGGCGAATTCGTTGCGGCCGCGTCTGCTATTTCTTTCGGAATCCGTACGAAAAAGCTGCTGAAAAAGATATCGCTAAAAGCACAGGAAATGCTGATGAAAAGAGGTCGGAAATCTTGTGGAGAACGCGCGAATTTCCTAGGAAATCCGCTTGTCCGCCCTTGAGGAAAAGACTGTGGATAACCTGTCGAGATCACGCGGAAATGCGGTGGAACCACGGCTGAAAAGCCCGGAACCAGCCTGAGCCGGCCATCGTGGCTAAACTGTGCCCAGTGAAACACTTGCGCTGTATCTTGTGTTCTTCTTTCAGGCGGCCACAAGATGTTGTGGCCATCCACTTGACTTCACCGAGGTGCGGGCGTAGGTTGTTGCCACCACAACAACTCAAGGTGAAGTGAGGGAGGAGCATGAAGGAATTGAAGCATTCGACTGGTCCTGCCAACCGCCTCGCAGTGCGCTCCGTTTCCATCCAGATTCGGGACTATCAGGTGACGGTCAAGGTGAAGTCGGCTGTGCCTCAGACCCCTTCGTCCACGGCGGCTCGTCCGTCATTTCGCTGAAGTTGTTGCACCGCCGTCCGCGTCTCTCGGCACGGACGGCACGGGAGGGGAGAAGGGGATGGAAGTTCGATAGAGGGACCCCGGAATCGCGGCGGAGACTCGTAAAGGATCCGCGAACCCCGCCGCCCGGCATCCTTCCCACGCAATCGAGCGACCCTCCTCTTTATTTTTTTCTGTTCGCGCGTGTTTGAGGAAAGAGGAGAAAGAGTCATGACATCCATCGATTTGTCGGCCCGCCCGCGTACGACCACGCCACGCAAGTCCGCCCGTAAGGAGACTCGGACCGGGGGGATCGGCATCGATCGTTACTTCACGAAAGCCGGCGTCGACGTCTACGACACCTGCGAGTGGGAGACCCGCACCGCCGCCATCAGCAGCGAGACCGGCGGCACCGTCTTCGAACAGAAAGACGTCGAGATGCCGAAGTTCTGGTCGCAGATGGCAACCAACGTCGTCGTCTCGAAATACTTCCGCGGGCACCTCAACACTCCCGATCGCGAGTCGTCCGTCCGCCAGCTCATCGGCCGCGTCGTCCGCACGATCACGCAGTGGGGACGCGAAGGCGGCTACTTCGCGACCGAAGCCGACGGCGACACGTTCCGCGACGAGCTGACGCACATCCTTCTCTACCAGATGGCCGCGTTCAACTCGCCGGTCTGGTTCAACGTCGGCATCGAAGAGAAGCCGCAGTGTTCCGCGTGCTTCATCAACTCCGTCCACGACACGATGGACTCCATCCTCGGACTCGCGAAGACCGAGGGCATGCTCTTCAAGTACGGATCGGGAACGGGCTCGAACCTCTCCTCCATCCGCTCCTCGCGCGAGCTCCTCGCCGGCGGCGGCACCGCGTCGGGTCCGGTCTCGTTCATGCGCGGATATGACTCGTTCGCGGGCGTGATCAAGTCGGGCGGCAAGACGCGTCGCGCCGCGAAGATGGTCATCCTCAACGCCGACCACCCGGACGTCGTCGACTTCATCGAGTGCAAGGAGACCGAGGAGCGGAAGGCGTGGGCGCTCATCGAGGCGGGCTACGACGGCGCGTTCAATGCGCCCGGCGGCGCGTACGACTCCGTGCACTTCCAGAATGCGAATCACTCCGTGCGCGTGACCGACGAGTTCATGCGCGCGTACGAGAAGGATGCCGACTGGCACACGCGCGCGGTCACCGATCCGAAGCGCGTCATGGGCACGTACAAGGCGCGCGATCTCATGCGCCGCATGGCGCAGTCGGCGTGGGTGTGCGGCGATCCGGGCATGCAGTTCGACACGACCGTCAACGACTGGCACCCGTGCCCGAACACCGCGCGCATCAATGCGTCGAATCCGTGCTCGGAGTACATGTTCCTCGACGATTCCGCGTGCAATCTGGCGTCGCTGAACCTGATGAAGTTCTACAGCGAGTCGAATGGCTTCGACGTCGAGGCGTATCGCGCTGCGCTGCGCGTTGTGATCACGGCGCAGGAGATCGTCGTCGACTTCGCGTCGTATCCGACCGAGGCGATCGCGAAGAACTCGCACGCCTTCCGTCCCCTCGGCATCGGCTACGCGAACCTCGGCGCGCTGCTCATGGCGCGCGGCGTCGCGTACGACAGCGAGGAAGGCCGCCAGTACGCCGCGGCGATGACGTCGATTCTCTCCGGCGAGTCGTACGCGCAGTCGGCGCGCATCGCGGAGAAGCTCGGACCGTTCGCGGGCTACGCGGCGAATGAAGAGCCGTTCCTGAAGGTGATCGACAAGCATCGCCGTAGCGCGTATCGCATCGACGTGCGTTCGCTGCCCGCGGATCTCGCGGACGCCGCGTGCTCGGTCTGGGACGAGGCATACGCCCTCGGCCAGCAGCACGGCTATCGCAACGCGCAGATCTCCGTGCTCGCGCCGACGGGCACGATCGCATTCATGATGGATTGCGACACGACGGGCATCGAGCCGGACATCGCGCTCGTGAAGTACAAGAAGCTCGTCGGCGGCGGGATGCTGAAGATCGTCAACAACACGGTGCCCGTCGCGCTCAAGCGCCTCGGCTACGATCCGAAGCAGGTCAAGGAGATCGTCGAGTACATCAATGAGAACGACACGATCGAAGGCGCGCCGCATCTGCTCGAGTCGCACCTGACGGTGTTCGATTGCGCGTTCAAGCCGGCGAACGGCACGCGCTCGATCCACTACATGGGCCACCTCAAGATGATGGGCGCGGTGCAGCCGTTCATCAGCGGCGCGATCTCGAAGACGATCAATATGCCCACCAATGCGACGGTGGAGGAGATCGAGGCTGCGTACTACGAGGCGTGGAAGCTCGGCCTGAAGGCGGTGGCGGTGTACCGCGACGGCTGCAAGCGCTCGCAGCCGCTGTCGACGGGAAACGAGAAGAAGGCGCTCGAGTCACTCGGAGTGACGCCGGCCGCGGTGCGCCGCAAGCTGCCGGACGAGCGCGAGTCGATCACGCACAAGTTCTCGATCGGCGGCCACGAGGGCTACATCACGGTCGGCAAGTACGAGGACGGCAGCCCCGGCGAGATCTTCATCACGATGGCGAAGGAAGGCTCGACGATCTCGGGCCTCATGGACAGCTTCGCGACGATGACGTCACTCGCGCTGCAGCACGGCGTGCCGCTGCAACTGCTGGTCGACAAGTTCACGCACACGCGCTTCGAGCCGAGCGGCTTCACGAAGAATCCCGAGATCCCGATGGCGAAGTCGATCATGGATTACATCTTCAAGTGGCTGGCGATCAAGTTCCTCAGCCGCGACGCGCAGGAGCACGCCGGCGTGATCCTCCGCGACGACGCCGCGGCCGTCCCCTCTACACCCACGCCCAAAGCCAACGTGACCACCCCCACCGCAAGCGACGTGTCGTTCATCGACAAGGTGACGAGCGCCATCGCCGCCGAACCGCCGAAAGTGGTCGGCTTCGTCATGCCCGCGAAAAACGCAGACGGCGCGAACGTCGGCAAACACGGCACGTTCCTCTACCAGCAGGACGCGCCAAGCTGCAGCGACTGCGGCGAGATCATGGTGCGTAATGGCGCGTGCTACAAGTGCCTGAACTGCGGCAGCACGAGCGGTTGTTCGTAAGGACTCAACGCTTGATTGAACTGTAAGGGCGGCCGATGGCCGCCCTTTCTTACGTGGCCATGAAGAGTCGCGTTGTTTGGCGAGTACTCGGGGCGCGTCTCAAAGAATGAGACGACTCCCAGAGGTGATGAAGCGCATGAATAGGAGTTGGACGGACGGAGGGTCATGCCAACCCAGCGAGGTGCACAAGCTCCTCGACCGCGACTCTGAGCCCATCGCGCACGCGATCAATGTCATCGCGATTAGCATTGAACCGCCTGTTGTGTGCCGACAGATCGCCGAGTTTCTTGAAGTCGCGAAGTGCCTGCATCGAGTTCCGGCCTACGTTCATCGTCTTATCCGCGTCCATATGGCTTAAAAGGCTCGCAAACATCTTGAAGTTACCGTCGCCGCCTTTCAGCTCATCGGCACGCCCACGGCTTTCGTATACTTCGATGATAAGTGTCTCAAGGATCCGCCGACACATCACTGCGCAGCAGTCATACAAGGCGGCGTCATAACTCGCGTTTAGCTGCAATGCCACTTTCTCGATGTACCCTCTCGTTCCCGTTACAATATCCAGCGGCAGAACAGAATTGCTGCGCTTTAGCGGCCTGTGAGTTACGAGTGCACCATACGTCTGCTCAAGTTCCCGAATCGCCGTCGCGCGAATTCTGAATGTGTCTCTTCCTGCCTTCGCCGTCCGCGCGTCGCGCGAAAGGGCGTCACGTAGTCGCGTAACGTTCTGTAGCGGAAACCCTGCTGCGGCAAGTTCCTGCGCGAGATCGCGGGCGGACACCGCCGCCGCTGGGTCGAGGGCAGTGTGTGCATACAGCAAAGCCACCGCGCGCTCGGTGTTCGACAGCTTCGAGCCTGCGAGTTGCTCTACGAAGTGATCGAGGCCGGCCAATTATGTCAGTCTCCGTTGCCGGGGCTCGTTGTCGTGCAGTACCCGCGAGTTAGTCGGACTGCTCGAGAACGGCGCGATGGGTTGACAATCACAGTGTCACCGCGGAGCTGCAACCACTCACAATTCCGAATGCCGCGGTGCGCGTTCTTGCCTGACAAGTTGATCGTCTCAAGCACCGCAATGCACTGAGACACGTTCGGTGCCGGAAGGCCAGCGACACCAGCCCAGAGCGCCAGCACTGTAGCCGCAAGTGTGATCGGTGCTACGGATGCCGGTCCGCGAGAAGGTGTGTTCTTCTTCAACGCTTCCCAGTTATGAGCGTTCAAGTGTAAGTACGGGGGTTCAGACGATGGATCAAGGGACCCAACGACGTCGTCCACGTCGACACCGATCTCGTTCGCGAATCGCTCGATTTCGCTGCCGCTCGTCTGGCGCGCCGGCCGGGTACGCTCGTCCGCGGCAGCCGCGTCTTCGTCCGAGTCCGTTCGCGGGCCATCGCCGAGCTCGAGTTTCGTTGAGCCCTTCTGAATCGCCGTGAACACACGACGCCATAACTCGGCATCCTCGGATTCGGCGACAAGTACAGTGTTTGCCAGCAGCTGAATCTTGAGATCTGCGGTAACCGCCATGGGCCACTCCTCTCAGTTTGGGTACCCAAACCAAGAGCCACGCGCCTCCTATTCCAAACGCCCCAGGCTCGCGGTGCCACCGACCGCGGGCCGTTCGGTGGCCCGGCGGCCGCGCCGCCTCGGGTGACCCACGCCGCGGCGTCACGCCGGCTGCGGACCGCTTTATGCGTCTGCGCACATCTCTCTGCGGGCACCCGACGCGCCGCTTGCCTCTCGCATATGAAGGCACACGCCGCTGAGCGGCGCGCCGTTGAACGGACCACGCGAAAGCGCGCCACAGAATCGCGATCACTGACGCCGACCGCTACGCGGTCGGCGTCAGTGCCAAGTCAGTCGGCCGACTGCCAAGTCAAACACTTATCCGCGCCCCGAGCTCGCGCTGAGGGCGAGAAGCTCGTCCAGTTGCGCGAACGTCTCGTCCATCCCGCTCTTCTCTCCGGAGGCCATGGCGGCATCGAGGGATTCCTTCGAGGGATAGAGCTCGTGCAGGACGACCTCTGTCTTGCCGTCTTTTTCTTCGAAGGTCGCTGTCGTGACCGGACCGGCGTCTCCGCCTTCTTCATTCGTCCAGACGATGCGCGAGTTCGGGATCACTTCGAGGTACTTGCCGAAGAACGGCATGTCCGAGTCGCCGTGACGAAAGACCAAACGGTATTGGCCCCCAACACGAACATCCAGGTCGCAGGAAAGCAGCGTCAGGCCAAACGATTTTGGGACCCACCACTGCTTGAATAGCTCGGGGTTCGTCCACGCCTCGTACACAATGCGTGCGGGGGCGTTGACGGTTCGCGTCACGACGAGCTCACGCTCGGATTTCCGCTCCATGGTCGTAGGGCTTTTCACGGCGGTCTCACTCTCTTTTGTTGCGTTCATTGAACTTCTCCTTCCGTTTCTCTTGCTCGACAACCTTGTCCAACTCGTCAAACCGCGACTCCCAGAGTTGGTGGTAGCTCTCGATCCATGCGGTCGCATCATCCATACGACGTGGTCCCAGCTTGCAGGTCCGCACGCGACCGACCTTTTCCGTACTGACGAGCCCCGCCTGCTCCAGGATGCCGACGTGTTTCTTCATGCCCGTCAGCGTCATGTGGAACTTCTCGGCAAGGGTCGTGATCGAAGCGTCGGAACGTCCGAGCTGCTCCAGAACGCCGCGGCGCGTGGCATCCGCAAGCGCGGCGAACGAGGCATTGAGTCGGGCGCGTGAATGCTGAACCATCAGGTTCAGTATTGAATCATGACAATCGCCACGATGCAAGGGAAGGCTTTCGACGGCGGTGCCCTAACGTTCCGCCGGCGTCATCGGACGCCGAAGTTCATCGCGTCTTCGACCGGGTCGTCGGAACGACGGATAGGTTCCGCCTTCAGCGCGCCGGTTTTGTACGCGAACGCGAGTGCCTGCTCGAGCCACGCGAGTCGTTGCGACGGCGTCGCGGCGAGCGACGCTTCCAGCGTCCACTCCTCGGCTGCGCGAAAGTCGGCGCGCCACTGCTCATCGTGTTCAGGCGTTGTCATTCCTTGCGATCGCTTCGAGGCGTTCGAGATCGATGAGATCCTGAGGTCGGCCGGCATTGCGCTTCATGCGAATCAGGTGATCGAGGGACGCGATGCGGATCGCGCGGCCGCCGAGGGTGTACAGCGTTGCGTGGGTCCAGAGCTCGTCGAAGGGGATCGGGGCTTGTGCAAAGAGATCGACGGTCAGCATCGGGTTCTTTGGGTCGCGAAGCGTGAAGACCTGCAGGTTTCGATGTTCAATCCATTCGGTGCGGATCGTCTCGTCTGCGAAGTCAGCGGCACGCACGGGAAGCATTGGTTGCAGACCGCGCGCCGTCAGCGCGTCAATGCAGCGCAGGACATTCTCCTTCTCCAGATCGATCACGAGATCGATGTCCGCGGTCAGTCGCGCGTAGCCATGAATCACGACTGCGATTCCGCCCACGACGACGAATCGCACGCCACGTTCCTCGAGATACGCCAGCAGCTCTTCGAACACGCCCCTTCAGCATAGCAGCGGCGTACACTCCCACCCATGATCACCAAAGACCAACTCGCCGAGAGCATGTTGCGCGAGTGCGACATCCTCCTGCACCTTCACTCCAAGCTCCCTCCCGGTGCGCTCGACTATCAACCCTCGCCGGAGCAGCGCACGACGTTGTGGTTGTTGCGCTATGTCGCGATCTGCGCGATTGGCGGGATTCGCTGCATGGCCGAGGCGAATTGGAAGTTGTTTGGGGAGTACAACGCGCGTGTCAAAGAAATGACGGGCGACGAGTTTCCCGCGGCCATGGAGCGGCAGAAGCAGGAGATTGCCGACTTCTTCGCGAGCGTGTCCGAGGGGACGCTCGAGACGCAGGAGGCGCCGATGCCGGGAGGCGGAGTGCTTCCCCTCGGCGCCGCCATTCTGAACGGGCCGTTCAAGTGGCTCGCCGCCTACAAGATGCAGTTCTTCCTCTACGCCAAAGCCGCGGGCGCAACGGAGCTCAAGACCTCCAACGCGTGGCGCGGAACCGATCCGAAGCCGCCGGCTTAGTGCGTGCCCGTCGTATCCGTCTTTTCCTGAATCTTC
>DATELS010000396.1:0-5567 GCA_035276365.1 Thermoanaerobaculia bacterium | reverse complement strand
CGAGGACGAGATCGTCTTCCGGTCCCATCTCGAACGTCGGCGTGAGCGCCATCGCCACCGCCCGTTGTTCGGCGAGCGTGCTGCGTTCGGCGAGAAAGTCGTGCGCGTAATGCAGGCGGAAACCTTCCAGCGGACTGGCGAGCAAGAGCGGGAAGCGACACATCCAACGCGAGACGTCCGTCGAATAGCCCGCGGTCACGAGAAACGTCGCCGGCGCGCCGCGCGTCCAGCGTTCGGCGAGCGGCACCGAGTCGAGCTGCACGAAGTGCACGCCGGGCGCGTCGAGGTAGTACTGCAGCGAGATGTACGAATACGACTCCGCGGTCGCGATCACGTCGCCGGGACGCGCGTGCTCGCGCAGTGTTTGCGCGATCAGACGCCAGTCGAGTTTCTGATACGGCTCGCGTCGCGACGTGTCCCACGTCTGCGTCAGCACGGCCGCGGTGATCGCCAGCGCCAGCAGTTGCGGACGACACGCGGCGATGCCCGCGCCCGCGAGCACGACGAAGCCGATCAGCGACGGCGAGAGATAACGCGTCGCGAAAAAGTGGCCGGAGTACCAGAGCGGTGCGATCGCGAAGATCGCGGGAAGCACCGTCATCGCGATGATCACGATCGCGCTGTGACGATCACGTCGCGCGAGCACGATCGCGCCCACGATTGCGAAGACGAGCAGCACGAGCGCGGTGCGTCCGCGGATGTCGTCGCCGAACGCGGAGACGGTCAGCGCGTGCAACACGCGCGAGAAGAAGCGCAGATCGAGCGGCGGAAAGTCGTGCGTCGAGATCGCCCACGGCTTGCCGCGATAGAGCAGCGGCACGAGCAGCGTCGCCACAGCGGCGATCGCGAGCAAACGCTTGCGCGCGACGAGCAGCGTCGTCACCGCGCACGCGGCGATCACTGGACCCGCGGTTGCGGACGTGTACAACAACGCGAGCAAAATCGCCCCGACGACGAGCGGACGAGCTTCGCGCAAGAGCGCCACGACCAACGTCGCCGTGAGCAACATCAGCAGCGCGTACGGACGCGCCTCGCGGCTGTAATAGACGTGCAGCGGCGACGCCGCGAGCAAGAGCGCCGCGATCGCGTTCTTCTGCGCCGCGAGCCACACCAGCGGAATCGTGCACAGTCCGAAGAGCGCGGCGGGGAGGCGTCCCGTGAATTCATCGTGCGACGCGAGTTGCGTCGCGTAGTACAGCGGACCGTGCTCGCGATCGACGCCGGTGATCCAGTGCGACGCCGGCTGCACGATCGCCGACTTCGTCAGCGTCGCGCCGAGGATCTCGTCGAGCCAGAAGCAGGGCTGGCCGAGGGATTCGAAGCGCAGGATTGCGCCGAGGACGAGCGCGAGTGCGAGAAGAAGCCAGCGCGAATGCGTCACGGCGTCTTGGGCACGATCACCCAATCCGTCCACGTCTTCTCGCTCTCGTTGCCCGTCTTGTCGACCGACGCCACGCCGTAGCGATAGGCGATGCCGAGGTTGACGCCGGTGTCGGTGTACGTCGTCGTCGTGACGATGACGTTCGTCAGCGGAATCGTTCCCACCGGCTTGATCGGATCGTGTCCCGTGCCTTCCGTGCGATAGAGGCGATAGCCGGCGAGATCAGGCGCGTCGACCGCGTCCCAGATCAGGCGCACGAGCTTCGGCTCCGTCAGCGCGTTCACGTTCGTCGGCACCGGCGGCGCGACGAGATCGCGGAACGCCGCGCGCGCGGGAAGCGACAGCTCACTCTGCACGAGCGGCGGACCGAGCGTCGCCACCGCGGCCACGCGATACTCATGCTCGCCGTACGCGGGCGTGTCGGTGAACGTCGTCTCCTTCACCGGCGTCGCGTTGATCGGCATCGCCAGCTCATTCACCGTTTCGCCCGGTGCGCTGCGATAGATCTGATAGCCAGTGATGACCGGCGCGCCCGAGCCTCCGACGGATGCCTTGGGCTCCTGCCACGTCAGCACGATGCCCTGCGGCTTCGCGGCTGCACTGAGCGACGCGGGCGCCACCGCGACCGCGAGCGGCACGAGCGTCGCGAGATTCGACGCCTCACTGCGCGTGGCCTCGCTCTCCGTCACCACCGCGTACGTCACGCGCACGGGACGCCCGTCCTGCGCGCGCAGCGGCGGCGCGTCCGTGTACAGGAGACGCGCGCCCGCGGTCGCGCTGGCGAGATTCGCCTTCTCGATCGTCTCGACGCGCGTCGCCAGCTTCTCGAACTGCGCCTTCGGGAGCGTCGGAACTTTCGCGAACAACGTCACCGCCTCCGGCGTTGCGGGATCGGCGGGCTGCAGCGGCTTCGGCTCGCCCGTCACGGCGGAGACCGGCAGCTCTTCGACGTAGCGATAGACGTGAATGCGGCGCACGTCCGTGAGGTTCCGTCCGGCAGTCGTCAGCGCGGGATAGCTCCATGTCAGGACGATCCGGTCCGCGCGCTGCGTGACGGCCAGGTCCGTCGTCGCCTGCGGGATCGCGGGCACCGGCGGATGCGGATCGCCCCGCTTGCCGCAGGCGACGCAAACGACCACGGCGAGCATGGCGAGAGTCTTCCGAATCATCGCGCGGGATTGTAGCGAGTTGGCGTTGTCCATGCTCTGTCGATCAGTTTGCCTCTTTGATGTGTTAACTAGGCAACGGGAGAATGACCTGAATGTGCGGAATCATCGGCTATGTCGGCACGCGTGACGTCGTGCCGGTGCTCATCGACGGTCTGAAGAAGCTCGAGTATCGCGGCTATGACAGCGCCGGAATCGCGGTCGTGAACGGCAATGGCGTCGACGTCGTGCGGGCCGAGGGGAAGCTGACGAACCTCGAAGGCAAACTGGGCGAGCAGAAGCTGCACGGCACGTTCGGCATGGGGCACACGCGCTGGGCCACGCACGGCAAGCCGAACGAGAACAACGCGCACCCGCATCGCGACTGCACGGGCAACGTCGTCGTCATCCACAACGGCATCATCGAGAACTTCCTCCCGCTCAAGCAGCGCCTGAAATCGCAGGGACACGAGTTCAAGTCGGAGACCGACACGGAAGTCGTCGCGCATCTCATCGAGGAGTACCGCAAGGACGGCACGCCGTTCGTCGACGCTGTGAAGAAGGCGCTGAAGGAGCTCGAGGGTCACTACGCGCTGGTGATGATCGCGGGCGACGAGCCGGGCACGATCATCGCCGCCAAGCACGGTCCCCCGCTCGTCATCGGCCTCGGCGAGAACGGCGAGAACATCGTCGCGTCCGACGTCGCGCCGCTGCTCGCGTACACGCGCAACATCATCTATCTCGAAGACGGCGAGTACGCGGTCATCGACTGCGACAAGGTCGAGCTCTTCGATCACGACGACGCGAAGATCGAGCGCGAGCCGAAGAAGATCCTGTGGGATGCCGTGATGGCCGAGAAGGAAGGCTACCGGCACTACATGCTCAAGGAGATTCACGAGCAGTCGCGCGCGGTGCGCGACACCTTCAACGGCCGCATGTTCGAGGAGTCGGGCGAGGTCTACTTCAACGATCTGCAGTTCACGCCCGAGGAGTGGGCGAAGTTCAAAAAGGTGCACATCGTCGCGTGCGGCACGTCGTGGCACGCGGGACTCGTCGGCAAGTTCATTCTCGAAAACGCGGCGCGCATTCCGGTCGAAGTCGACTACGGATCGGAGTATCGCTATCGCGATCCGATCCTCGACGAGTCGACGCTCGTCATCGGCGTGACGCAGTCGGGCGAGACCGCGGACACGATCGCGGCGATGCAAGAGGCGAAGGCGAAGGGCGCGCGGCTCGTGACGATCTGCAACGTGATCGGCGCTGCCGCGACGCGCATGTCGGACGGCGTGATCTACACGAATGCGGGACCGGAGATCGGCGTCGCGTCGACGAAGGCGTTCACGACGCAGCTCACGGCGTTCTATCTGCTCTCGCTCTACATCCGACAGCTTCGCGGCGACAACGCGGACGACATCCGCTACGCGATGCACGAGCTGTCGACGATCCCGCACAAGATCGAGCATCTGCTCAAGACGCAGGAGAAGAAGATCGAGCAGCTCGCCCACAAATATCACCGCTCCCAGGATTTCCTCTTCCTCGGCCGCGGCGTGCATTACCCGATCGCGCTCGAAGGCGCGCTGAAGCTGAAGGAGATCTCGTACATTCACGCCGAGGGATATCCGGCGGGCGAGATGAAGCACGGGCCGATCGCGCTCATCGACGAGAACATGCCCATCGTCGCGGTGGCGACGCACACGCCGGTGTACGACAAGGTCGCGTCGAACCTGCAGGAGGTGAAGGCGCGCGACGGCAAGCTGATCGTGATCTGCGATGAGAACGACGACGCGATGAAGAAGCTCGCGGACGATTTCATCGAGGTGCCGTGGACGATCGAGCCGCTGCAGCCGATTCTCACGGTGATCCCGACGCAGCTCCTCGCGTACTCGATCGCGCTGCGCCGCGGGTGCGACGTCGATCAGCCGAGGAACCTGGCGAAGAGTGTTACCGTGGAGTGATGCGCCGCGCGGTCCTCGCGCTTTTCCTCGTATCCCTTGCAGCCGAGGCGCAATTTCGCGAGTCGATCGAAGTGCGGCTCGTCGAGCTCGACGTCGTCGTCACCGATCGCCAGGGAAATCGCGTGCATGGGTTGAAGCCCGAGGACTTCGAGGTCTATGACACGCGCACGCTGCAGAAGATCACGAACTTCACCGAGTACGGCCCTGCAGCGCCTACCGGTGTAGCGCCGGCCGCCTCGGCCGGCGGCTCATCGGACGCGCCGCGGCAACCGCAGAATTTCCTTCTTCTCATCGATACGCTGCCGAGGACCTTTCTCGTCCGCGCGCAGACGTTCGCGAAGATCGCGCGGCTGCTCGACAAGCTGATGACGAACGGCGACCGCGTGTCGCTCGTGAAGTGGGATCGCGGCTTCGATCGCGCGGAGCCGCTGCTCTCGACGAACGATCGCGCGGAAGTGATGCGCACGCTGCGCAAGATCGCGGGCGTCGAGGCGAACGCCGGTCACGCGGAGATCGCGGCCGCGCAGTCGGACGTCGAGAAGCAGTTTCTGAATGGGATCGACGCGCGATCGATGATCAACGTCGACGCGCAGTTCGAGTCGAGCGGCTACTTCTCCGGAGAGCTCACGCGCATGTCGTTCCAGCGCAAGATGCGCGCGATGAAGCAGCTCGTGCAGTCGCTCGCCGCAGGGCCGGGACGCAAGACGGTGCTGTATGTCGCGAACGGCTTCTCGATCGCGACGAGGGGCCCGGAGCATCTCACCGGACTCGCGGCGATCGAGGACGTCGTGCGCGCGGCGAACGCCGGTCGGGTGACGTTCTACGCGGTCACGCCGGTGATCAACGATGACCCGGAGGCGATGGACACGCGCATGGGCGAGGCGAACGCGCTGCAGAACCTGACACTGCCGACCGGCGGCACGTACGACTTCGGCGTCGGCGGAGTGGAGAAGGTGGCGACGTCGATCGCGGAGGATGCGAGCGCGTACTACTCGATCGCGTATCAGACGCGCAGTGACGGCCGCGATCGCGCGCGCAATGTTTAGGTGCGCACGAAGAATCGCGCGTACCGCGTGCGCACGCGCG
>DATELS010000395.1:0-2302 GCA_035276365.1 Thermoanaerobaculia bacterium | reverse complement strand
GTGGCATTCGCGCGCGTCGGATTCTGCAGCGAGGACGTGAAGCCGCTCGGACCCGTCCACGAATACGTCGCGCCGGCGACGGTGGGAGTCGAGAGTTGGATCGTCGCGCCCGAGCAGTACGGGCCGCCGTTGCTCGGCGTGGGCGTCGCGGGAATCGCATTCACCACGACGTTCGTGCTGCCCGCGGCCGACGTGCAGCCGTTGACCGTCACGGTCACCGAGTACGTGCCCGCATCCGCGGTCGTCGCATTCGCGCGCGTCGGATTCTGCAGCGCGGACGAGAAGCCGTTCGGTCCCGTCCACGCGTACGTCGCGCCGGAGACGGCGGACGTCGAGAGTTGAATCGTCGCGCCTTCGCAATACGGTCCGCCGTTCGTCGGCGCCGGAGTCGACGGCGCGGTGACGACGACGTTCGTCGTTCCCGCGGCCGAGGTGCAACCGTCGACGGTAACGGTCACGGAGTACGTGCCCGAGTACGCCGCGGTCGCGTTCGTGCGCGTCGGATTCTGCAGGCTCGAGGTGAAGCCGGCCGGTCCCGTCCACGAGTACGTTGCGCCGGCCACGGTCGGCGTCGAGAGTTGAATCGTTGCGCCGCCGCAGTACGGGCCGCCGTTGCTCGGGGTCGGTGTCGCCGGCGGAATGCACGCGGGGCAGCCGCCCGGTCCCGAGCTGAAGTCATAGAAGCCGGAGACCGTGCCGCTGAACTGAGAGGACGTCGTCGTGCCGGTCGTGTTCACGACGACGACAAAGTTCGACGACGCCGGAACCGTGAACGAGTACGAGCCGCTCGTGACGGTCGTGCCGAGACCGACGATGCCGGTGTCGCCGAGATAGTTCGTGTCGAGCGCGGCGGGGTTGTAGCTGTTGAGATACGCGGCGCTCTCGATGTCGCCCGCGCCGCCCGCGGCCGCGTTGATCGTCACCGTGAAGCATGCCGGCGCGCCGCCGCTGTTCGTGAACGTCCAGGTCTTGTAGTACTTCGTGCCGGCGAAGCCGCCGCCCGGGCTGGTCTTGCCCGCGCACGTGCTCGGGATGCCGTCGCGTCCCAGGCGGTCCGCCTGCGTGAGGTCGGACGTCGTCAGCGTGTAGTTCGGAATCGTCTGATTCGCGCCGCCGGCGCACGTCGGCAGGCTGATGCCGATCGACTTGCTGCCGCTCGCGTACGTGAGGTTCAGCGAGAGAGTGATCACCGTGCCGCAGACGAATGAGTTCGACGTCTGGATCTTGAAGGCCGTCGTGTTCGTGCCCGTCGCGTCGATGGCCAGGTTCGGATACGCGGAGTTGGCCTGCGTGACCGTGACTCCGGCGGTCGACGTCGTGAGCGTCGCGGACGTCGCGGTCTCATTCGCGCAGCCGTTGTTCTTCAGCGTCACGTTGAGCCGCACGCACTCGTTCTTGTTGATGACGCCGTTGTTGTTGCCGTTCGTCGCGTCATCGATGGCGATCGAGTTGTAGATGAGGTTCGAGCCGCCGGTCATGCAGAAGTTCTGCGTCGACGTGTTCCCGCTCGTGACCGACACGCCCGCGGACGCAGGCGAAGAGCTCGTGCAGTTGCGGTCCGTGCACGCGGCGGTGATCGTGTAGCTGCCGGCGGGAACGGAGATGGAGTAGTTGCCGGAGGCGTCGGTCGAGCCGGCGAAGCCGTTGCTCAGCGTGACGACGACGTTGGAGAGCGGAACGCCGGTGAGACACGACGTGACGTTGCCGGTGACGGTGCCCCACGCGGCGGACGACGTACACGACGGGAACTTGTACGCGGCGATGCGCGTCGACCAGTTGAAGGCGCCGTTCGTCTTCAGGTACTCGTTCGTGTAGTAGAACGTGCACTGGTCGACGGGATCGAGCGTCATCGCGCTGTAGTCGCCCCAGCGATTGCCCGCGCCGCTCGTCTGCACGCCGCCGCCGGCCATCACCGTCGTCTCGGCGCCCATCGTGTTGATGGTGTCGGTGCCGAGGCGGCCGGTCATGTAGATGCCGGGCTTGATGGTCGTGCTCGACTTGCTGTAGCCGAGAGCGATGTTGTGGTCCTTGTCCATGGCGATGGACGGGAGCCAGCGATATGCGGTGTCGGGATCGAACGTCGCGACCTGGAACGACGTCGGCGTGGTCGTGGAGCTGCCGGCGTTGCGGAACTCGAACCAGCGCACCGCGCCGTGCGCGGGCGTGCTGGCGCTGCCGGCGGTCGTCCCGCTGACCACGAGCGATTCCTGCACCGGCGAGCCGCCGAAGTTGCGGTACGCCAGCCGGTACATGTAATGCGCGGAGATGTTGTCGAGGTAATCCGCGCCGACGGCGGGCGACG
>DATELS010000394.1:0-4410 GCA_035276365.1 Thermoanaerobaculia bacterium | reverse complement strand
GAGGTACTCGAACATGCCGAGGGAGATGACCTCGTCGATGGTGCCAGGCTTGAGCGCGAGCCGCGTCGCGTCCATGACGCAGTAATGCACGTTCGGCGCGGGCTTCGTGCGTTGCGCGAGCGCAACCATCGCGATCGCAATGTCCGTTGCCAGTACGAATGGCGCGCGTTGACTCAGTGACTTCGACAGGCGCCCCGGACCGCAGCCGAGATCGAGAATGCGCCGGCCCGGGTTGCCGAGCAGCTCGAAGGCCAGGCTCTCTTCGAAGACGCGCCAGAAGTCTCCGCCCGCTCCCTCATAACGGCGTTCGAATTCGACGGCGATCTCGTTGTACCAGTCGCGTACACCGTGAACCGCCTGACGATCGGCTTCATCCATGGTCATTTCGCCGGCGTGAGGGAAATCTCGATCGAATAACACGGCAAGAGGTAGCAGAGCGTCGACTCATAAAACAGCGCCAGCCATTCCGACGAATTCACCAATTTCTCGAAGAGCCAGTAGAAGGCCATCATCGGCGGAAAATACGAGACGAAATGCAACCGCTTCGACAGGATTCTGAATTTGAAGGTCGTGTAATGCTCCGGCACTTTCCGCGGTGACTTCTGTTCGCTGATGGGTACGAGATAATCGAACGTGTAATAGCCGAAGAAACGCTTGTGGGTGAAGTCGGAAAAGCTCAGCGGTGAAGAGAAATGCGGCACACGGATGTGAATGACCGCGCCGGGCTTGAGCACGCGATGGATCTCGGCCATGACGAACTCGAACCGGTCGAGATGCTCGAGCACGCTCTTGGAGTAAATACCGTCGACGCTGTTCGTGCGAAAGGGGAGCGCGGCCTCGAGATCGGCGACGAGATCGACGCTCGGCAAGAGGTGCTGATCGACGCCGACGTGATCCTTCAAAGGCGCGACGCCGCAGCCCAGGTCGAGCTTGATGGTCATCGTTCCCCCTCGCGCAGAGATGGGACGAGCGGAGCGAGGTCGGCGCGTTTCCACCGCCGCGCGAAATGCGCGGCCTCGAACGCCAATGCGGCGGCGACGTGTCCCTGCGCCGCGCGTCCCAGCCAGGAGAAGTACCCCGGCACGCGCGACGGAATGCGATTCTCTTTCACTCTCTCGAGCATCCTGCAGAACTGGCGCGCCACGGCTTCCGGCGAATAGCGCTCCCATACCACGGGCTGAGCGGCATCGAGATATTGCCGCCGCGCCGCTTCAGTGCGAAGGCGCTCGACGATTGCGAGAAGCTCATTGTCATTGGAGAACACGGCGTCCTCGACTCCGGCCTCTCTCGCGGTACGCTCGTATTCGGGAGTGCGGCTGACAATTGCGGGCACGCCCCACGTGATGCTCGTAATCATGCGATTGTTGCTCTTGCCGTAATCGAGCGCCGTGCCGTCATGCGAGAGCACGCTGGCGGTACAACTCCTGAGGACGTCGAGGAACGTCGCGCGCGACCACGGTACAAAGGAGACCGAGGGGAAGCGGCTCGAAAGGTCGGCGATCGCGCTCGCGTTTGTGACGGCGACCAATTCCGCGCCGCGCACGGACGACAGCGCCTGCACGTGTCGTGAAAACAGCGCGATGTTCGTCATGTGGCCGAACCAGAGAATGCGCAGCGCGCCCGGATTGGCGTTCGATCGCACCGGTCCCTTCGGGTCATAGTCGACGCAATCGGGAATGATCTCGACCGCACGCGGGCTGCATTGCAGCAACCACTCGCGGTGGCCGGCCGTGTCCGTCGTCACGACGTCCGCCGCGATCATCACTTTGCGCAACGTGCTCGGCGCAATCGGATACCAAAGCGCGCGACCACCGTCGTCGGCATCGTAGACGACTGTCGCCGATGGCGAGATCGAATTCAGAATCGCCGACAGCGTAGGGGCGCGCAGTTTCTTCTGCAGGAGCACCGCGTCGGCGTTCGTGTTCCACAGCCGCGCGTCGTGGCCAATCGCGTTCAGTGAACGCTGCAACGTGTATGCGCGGATGCGCGAGCTGGCGCCGGACTCGTCGTATCCGGGAAAGATACCGATGCGCATCAAAACGCCGCGATCACGTCGCACACGCGATCCACGTCCTCGCGAGTCAATCGCATGTGCATCGGCAGCGAGAGTAGTTGCGCGCTCGCTTGGGCGGCGTTCGGACACGTGCCCGTGGCATGGGAGTACATTCGATAATGCGTATTGTCGGCATAATGCACACCCGCGGCGATGCCGGCTTTTTCGAGCGCGGTGAGGAGTTGGTCCCGTCGCGCCGACCGGATTTGATACAGATGCCGCGACGACTCGCTCTCCTCGGGCATCGGAATCAGTTCGACCGGCGCAACGCCCGCCAGCCTTTCGGTATACCAAGCCGCAAGCTGGCGCCGCCATGCATTGTCGGAGTCGAGATAGCGCAGTGCGACGAGCGCAATCGCCGCCATGACAGAATTTCCGTGGTATTTGAATCCGACCTCGACGACGTCGTACTGCCACTTGTACGATCCCGGCGCGCTCGTCCTCGAAAACGTATCCTTTGTAATGCCCATCCAGGACAGCGTCCGCGCGCGAGCATCGAGCTCCGCGGCCGGCAAACAGATCATGCCCGAATCCGCGGTCGGCAGATTCTTCACCGCGTGATAGCTGAACACCGTCGCGTCGCCTTCGGCACCGACGTGTCGTCCATCTTTCCAGCGCGTGCCGGCCATGTGCGCGGCGTCGAGAATGAGCCGAATTCCGCGCGCCCGGCAAATTTCCGCGATGCGCGGCAATTGGCCTGTTGTACCGCCGAGTCCCACGAACAGCACGGCGCGCGTGCGTTCTGTAATGCGCGACTCGACGGACTCGGGATCGAGACAAAGGTACTGATCGACGTCCGCGAAAACCGGCGTCAAACGCTCATAGAGGATGGCGTGATTGGAGGAGACGAACGTGAGCGGCGTCGTAATGATCTCGTCTCCGTCCGACCAGTCGTATTGCGTCTTGAGGAGACGAATGGCGAGGTGCAGCCCCGCCGTCGCCGACGAAACGAAGTGCGCATGCGGCAGGCCGGTATAGGCGCGCCAGGCGTTCTCGAAATCGAGTGTTTTGAAGCCGAAGCCCGTCCAACCCTTCTCCAGACACTCGCGAATCTCGTTCAGCGTCTCGTCGACACGAAAAGTTGGTACGAACAGGTTGATACCGCTCATTGGCCGCAGCTTGACTCACGCCACGACGCGCGTCAAGCGACGGGGATCACGGCAATTTCGTGATGCGCGCGGTCACTTCCCGACCGTGTAATACCGCACGCCGGCATGCGGCGCGACCGCGGCGGCGACAAAACGGTTTGCGTCGACGATCACCAGTCCGTCGCGCGTGAGTGTCTCCGCCGCGAGCGCGCGGAACTCCGGCCATTCCGTGGCGATCACAATGGCGTCGGCGTCACGCACCGTGTCCGACGCGCTCGCATCGAGTCGCATGATCGCTGCGAGATCCTCCGGCAGCTTCTTCACCGCGGGATCGAACGCCCGCACCTCGGCGTCTTCGGACGCCAGCCAGCGACAGAGCTCCACGGAGCTCGAGCGGCGCAACGTGTCCGTGCCCGGCTTGTACGTCAGTCCCCAGACGCCGATCTTCCGCCCGCGCAACGGGCTGAGGACGGAGGACAGCTTCTCGCGCGCCCACGACTTGTGTTGATCGTTGCTGCGCTTCACGCTCGTCAGCAGCGGCAGCGGCCGCATTGCGGAGAGAAACGCGATGTCGCGCGCCAGCGTCCCGCCGGCGAACGCGCCGCCCGGCGACAAATACGCGCGCGTGCCGATGCGCGGATCGCTCTTCAGGCCGCGCTCGACTTCCTTCGCGTCCGCGCCCGCCGCCTCGCAGATCACCGCGATCTCATTGATGAATGCGACCGACGTCGCGAGAAACGCATTGAGCGCGTGCTTCGTCATCTCCGCGGACTCGACCGACATCCATTCGATCGTGCTCGTGATCGGCGCGAGCGCCGCGGTGAGCTTCGCGCGATCGGAGTCCGAACGCACGCCGCACACGACGCGATCCGGCTTCAGAAACGCATCGATCGCTTTGCCGAGGCGGAGGTTCTCCGGCGAGCAGGCGAAGGAGACGCGCTCCGCACGTCCGAGTTGCGCGTACGCAGTCTCGAGCCGGCGGACCGAGCCCACCGGCAATTGCGACGAGACCACCACCAGCGTGCCGTTCGCGAGATGTTCGAAGAGCGACTCCACGCGTCGCACGACGAACTCGACGTCCGCGTGGTCGTCTTCATCGACCGGCGTGTCGTACGTGACCCACACGATCTCCGCATCGCGCACGGACGCGACGTCGGTCGTGAAGCGCAGCGTGCCGCGGTCCAGTCCCGCGCGCACGAGCTCCTCGAGCCCCGGCTCGAACAGCGGCGGCTTGCCGTTCTGCAGTCCGTCGATCACATCAGAGTCGAG